>CP063811.1:238383-242254 GCA_022818785.1 Bacteroides sp. | reverse complement strand
AAAAAAAAGAACGTATATCTAGAATGGTGCAAATGCATGCCAATAAACAAAATCCCATAAATGTTATACAAGTTGGAGATATTGGAGCTGTAATAGGATTAAAAAATGTTCGTACTGGTGATACTTTTTGTGATGAAAAATTTCCTATTTTATTAGAATCTATAAATTTTCCTGATCCTGTAATAGGAGTAGCAATAGAACCTGAAACTCAAAAAGAAGTTGATAAGCTTAATTTAGCTTTAATAAAATTATCTGAAGAAGATCCAACTTTTAAAGTTCATACTAATAATGAAACTAGGCAAACCATAATTAGTGGTATGGGGGAATTACATTTAGAAATTATTATTGATAGGTTAAAAAGAGAATTTAATATTAAATGTAATCAAGGTAATCCACAAGTTGCTTATAAAGAAAATATTATGGGATCATATATACACAGAGAGATATATAAAAAACAAACAGGAGGAAGAGGAAAATTTGCAGATATACATTTTGAAATATCTAAATCGGATAATAATATTAATGGGTTACAATTTGTTAATGAAATAACAGGAGGATCAATTCCTAAAGAATTTATTCCATCAATTGAAAAAGGATTTAAAAATGCAATGCATTCTGGAGTTTTAGCTGGATATCCAGTAAATAGTATGAAAATAAGATTGTTTGATGGTTCATTTCATTTTGTGGACTCAGATTCTATATCATTTGAGATGGCTGCTCGAAATGCATTTAGAGTCGCTGCTTTAAAAGCTAATCCAATATTAATAGAACCTATTATGTTAGTAGATATTATTACACCTGAAGAAAATATGGGTGATGTTATTGGAGATATTAATAGAAGAAGAGGTAATTTAGAAAATATAATTAATAATCAAAAAACAATCAATATAAGAGCTCAAGTGCCTTTAGCATCAATGTTTGGATATGTAACTCAACTTAGAACTTTAACATCTGGAAGAGCCACTTCATCAATGAAATTTTATAAATATGAAGAAGTTCCAAAAAATATTAGTGATAACATAATTAAAGATTCTAAAAAATAACCTAATTATTATATATTTGTAATAAACTACAAATATCGTGATATAATTATGAACCAAAGAATTAGAATTAAATTAAAATCGTATGATTTTAATCTATTGGACAGATCAGCTGCTAAAATTGTTAAGACTGTAAAAATAACTGGAGCTATTATTACTGGGCCATTACCATTGCCAACAAAAAAAACTATATATACGGTATTAAGATCTCCTCATGTTAATAAAACTTCGCGAGAACAATTTCAAATGTCTTCATATAGGCGTTTATTAGATATACATAGTTCTACATCTAAAACTGTAAATGCTCTTATGAAATTAGAATTGCCTAGTGGTATAGATGTTGAAATTAAAATTTGAAAATTTAATATTAAAATAATATAATGATTGGTATTATTGGAAAAAAAATAGGTATGACTAGTGTTTATGATGTTAATGGTATAGAAATTTCCTGTACTTTAATAAAATCTGGACCATGTACAGTTACACAAGTAAAAAACATCAAAAAAGACGGATACATTAGTTTACAAATAGGTTTTGAAGAGAAAAAAATCAAAAATACTTCTAAATCTTTATTAGGACATTTTAAAAATGCTAAAACTAGCCCTAAGCATAAGTTGAAAGAAATAAAGTGTACAAAACAATATTTATTAGGAGAAGTCATTGACTTATCTGAATTTAAAGTAGGAGATTATATTAGCATAACAGGATTTTCTAAAGGTAAAGGATTTCAAGGTGTTGTTAAAAGACATGGATTTAGTGGAGTAGGAGGACAAACTCATGGACAACATAATAGGCTTAGAGCTCCTGGTTCGTTAGGTGCTTCTTCTTATCCTTCCAGAGTTTTTAAAGGTATTAAAATGGCTGGTAGAATGGGTAATAATAAAGTGACTATTAAAAATGTTAAAATTGTTAAAATATTATTTGAAAAAAATATTATTTTTGTAAAGGGTTCTATTCCTGGATCAAAAAATTCATATTTAACCATAAATAAATAATCATGAAAATTGAAATATTAAAAAATAATATTGATTCAGAAAGTAGATATTATTCATTTAACGATACTTGTAATATAGTCCCTAATGATAATGTTATATATATGGCAGTTAAGCATTATTTATCTAATCAGCGTCAAGCAACAAGTATGACAAAAAATAGGGGCAATATAACAGGCTCAAGCAGAAAAATCCAAAAACAAAAAGGTACAGGTAATGCAAGAAAAGGTGATATTAAAAGTCCAATTTTAAGAGGAGGTGGTACTGCTTTTGGTCCTATTAATAATAATTATTCTTTTAAGATTAATAAAAAAATTAAATTTATAGCTAAAAAATCTGCTTTTTTACATCAAGTTAACAATAATAATGTTTTCATAATAGATGATATTGCTTTAGATAAGCCTAATACTAAATATATAGCTAATATAATTGATAAGTACAAATTAAATAAATTTAAAAATTTATTTGTGATATCAGAATATAATAAAAATCTTTTATTATCATTTAGAAATTTGAAAGATAACAATATAGTTGTAGCTAAAGATCTTAATGTTTATAACATTATAAAATATAATAAACTAATTTTTACATTAGAGTCTATAAAAATAATTGAAAATATTTTTTGTTTTAAAAATAAAAAATCATAAATATGTTAAAAAAATATATTTTGACAGAAAAAGCTTTTAAATTAAGTGAAAAATTAAACCAATATATATTCTTAGTGAGTTTAAGATCTACTAAGCAAAGTATAAGGAAAACTATCACTGATATTTATAATGTTTCTGTAAAGCGTGTTAATATAATTAAATATAAAGGAAAATTGAAAAGCAAAAATACTAAAAATGGTATTGTAAAAGGTAAAAAATCCAGCTTTAAAAAAGCTATAGTTTCTCTCCAAGAAGGAGAGAAAATCAATTTTTATGAAAATAGTTAATATAATTTTTTTATGTTAAAAAAAATTAATCCAACAACTCCAGGTCAAAGATTTAAAGTAGATGTATGTCATAAAAACATTGTTACAACCAATATACCTAAAAACTTATTTAAAAATAAAAAAAGTAGCGGAGGTAGAAATAACAAGGGTAAAATGACAGTTAAATGTATCGGAGGAGGGCATAAACAAAAGTATAGAATAATCGATTTTAAAAGAGATAAAACTAACATAGTATCTTTTGTTAAGTCTATTGAATATGATCCTAATAGAAATTGTAACATAGCTTTATTGAATTATTCAGATGGTGAAAAAAGATATATTATAGCTCCTTATGGTTTAAAAATCGACCAAAAAATACAATCTGGAGATAAATCTTCAATTGATATAGGAAATGCATTAAAAATATCTGCAATACCTTTAGGAACTATAATACATAATATAGAATTAATTCCAGGAAATGGAGGAGTTTTAGCTAGAAGCGCTGGTTCTTTTGCACAACTTACATCAAAAAAAGATAAATATGCAACATTAAAATTGCCTTCAGGAGAAATTAGATTGATCTTAATCAATTGTATGGCAACAATAGGTATTGTATCTAATATTGATCATTCTAATATTAAATTAGGTAAAGCAGGTTCTGCTAGATGGTTAGGTAGAAGGCCTAGAACAAGAGGAGTAGCAATGAATCCTGTAGATCACCCTATGGGTGGAGGTGAAGGTCGAGCTTCTGGAGGTCATCCAAGATCAAAAACTGGATTGCTTTCAAAAGGATTGAAAACACGTAAAAAGAACAAAAATTCTAGTAAATATATTGTTAAAAAAAGAAAATAATATGGCACGCTCTATCAAAAAAGGACCTTATGTAGATCATAATTTAATAGATAAAGTTAATAATATGAATAAAG
>CP063811.1:236029-238333 GCA_022818785.1 Bacteroides sp. | reverse complement strand
AAAAAAAAGTCTATCATTAAAACATGGTCTCGTAGATCAACTATTACTCCAGAATTTGTAGGTAATACTTTTGCAGTTCATAATGGTAATAAATTTATACCGGTTTATATAACTGAAAATATGGTTGGTCACAAGTTAGGAGAATTTTCTCCTACAAGAATTTTTAGAAAGCATTCTAATAATAGAAAAACTTCTTAAGTTTATGATATTTAAAAATAAATTACTTGTAATAATATGGAATCAATTGCGAAATTAAATAATTGTTCTATCTCAGATAGAAAAATTAGACTATTGTCTAATGTTATTCGTAATAAAAGTGTTTATATAGCTTTGCATCAATTAAAATTTTCTAATCGCAAAACTTCTGCTATAATTTTGAAAAATCTTTTAATGTCTGCTGTTACTAATTGGAAAATTAAAAACAAAGAAATTGATTTAAAGCAAATGTACATCAAAAAGATATTTGTAAATGGAGGACGTCAATTGAAAAGAATCAAACCGGCTCCTCAAGGAAGAGCATGTCGTATTCGTAAACGTACAAATCATATAACAATTGTTGTTGATAGTAATTTAAATGTTAATATATAATGGGACAAAAAACTAATCCTATAGGTAATAGACTAGGTATAATAAGAGGATGGGATTCTAATTGGTATGGTGAAAAAGATTATATTTTTAAAATAATAGAGGATAATAAAATTAGAAATTATATAAATGCAAGAATTCCTAAAGCAAGTATTTCTAAGATTATTGTAGAAAGAACTTTAAAACGTATTACAATTACAATATATACATCTAGGCCAGGTATAATAATTGGTAAAGGAGGGCAAGAAGTTGATAAAATCAAAAATGAATTAAAAAAAATTACTAAAAAGAAAGATTTACAAATAAATATTCTTGAAATAAAAAAACCTTCTTTAGATGCTAAAATAGTTTCTGAAAATATAGCTAAACAATTAGAATCTCGTTTATCCTTTAAAAAAGTTATTAAATCTGCTATAATGGCAACTATGAGAATAGGAGCAGAAGGCATTAAAATTGTTGTATCAGGAAGATTAGGTGGAGCTGAAATGGCTCGTAGGGAAAGCTATAGAGAAGGCAGCATACCTTTGAATACATTTAGATCTGATATCGATTATGCTTGTAATGAAGCCTATACATCATATGGAAAAATAGGAGTAAAAGTATGGATATGCAATGGTAATGTTTATGGAAAAAGAGATTTATCAAAGAACTTTTCTAAAGACAAGAAATCTGTTCCTGATATTGGTTATAAAGGATTATATTATCAATATAAAAATGTATCGAAATAATTTGTTTTCATTATGTTACAACCTAAAAAAACTAAATTTAAAAAATTACAAAAAGGACGAATAAAAGGAAATGCTAAAAAAGGATTTAGGTTAGCATTTGGTTCTTTTGGTATTAAAACTCTTGAGCCTGCTTGGATTTCTGCACAACAAATAGAAGCAGCTAGGATTGCTATAAATAGATTTATGCAACGTGAAGGTCAATTATGGATACGTATTTTTCCATATAAACCTATTACAAAAAAACCGGCTGAAGTGCGTATGGGAAAAGGAAAAGGAAGTGTAGAATACTGGGTTGCTCCAGTTAAACCTGGATTAATTTTATTTGAAATTGATGGGATTCCATTATCTATTGCTAAAGAAGCTTTTAGATTATCTTCTCATAAACTTTCTGTAAGAACAAAGATAATTATAAGGAATGATTATCATGAAAATGATAGTTTTTAATTATAAAAAATTTATTATTTAAATATGGATATAAATGATTTAAAAAAAGAAATATTTCAAGAGCAAAATAATCTTATTAAGTTAAGACTTAGTAATTCTAATGCTACTTTAAGTAATTCTTCAAAAATAAGATATACTAAAAGAAATATTGCTAGATTAAAAACTTTATTAAATAAAAAACTAAAAAATAATAATTAGATTTATGGCATATAATTTTAAAAAAATACTTAAAGGTAATGTTATTAGCAATAAAATGAATAAATCTGCAATAATTACTGTAAAACGAAAAATAAAACATAAAGTATATGATAAATATATTAACAAAATTAGTAAATTTATGCTTCATGATGAAAATAATGAATGTAAAATTGGAGATTTAGTTAAGATAGGATTAACTAGACCAATTAGTAAAAGAAAACATTGGGTATTGTTGAATATAATAAAAAACAATTAATATGATAAGGCAAGAGACTAGGTTAAAAGTGGCTGATAATAGTGGAGCCAAAGAAGTTTTATGTATACATTTATTAGGTGGAACAAAAAAAAA
>CP063811.1:229179-235979 GCA_022818785.1 Bacteroides sp. | reverse complement strand
AAAAAAAAATATGCCAAAATAGGAGATACAATTGTAGTTTCAATAAAAAAAGCTACACCCAATGGAAATATAAAAAAAAATACTGTATCTCATGCTGTTGTTGTAAGAACTAAAAAAGAGTTAAGGAGAAAAGATGGTTCTTATATTAGATTTGATGATAATGCAGTTGTATTATTAAATGAAAATCAAGAATTAGTAGGAACACGTGTTTTAGGTCCTGTTGCAAGAGAGTTAAGAGAAAAAAAATTTAATAAAATTATTTCATTAGCACCAGAAGTATTATGAAAAAAAATAAAAAATTGAAATTTTATCTAAAATCGGGTGATTGGGTAAGAGTAATTACAGGTAATAACAAAGGAAAAGAGGGTAAAATATTAAAAATTGATTACTTGAAAAATAAAATTTATGTTACTAACATAAATTTATATACTAAACATGTAAAATCTAATGACAAAAATTCTAAGGGAAAAATTGTGAAGAAAGAAATGCCTTTGGATATTTCTAATGTAATGATAATTGATCCTCTTACAAAGCAAGTATCTAGAATCGGTATGAAAAAAAATTTAAATTCTGGTAAATTTGAAAGATATTATAAAAAATCTAAATCTTTAGTTACATCATGAAATACATTCCCAGATTAAAAACTAAATACTATAAAGAAATAGTACCTTCTTTAGCAAAGAAATTAAATTATAAAAATATAATGCAAGTTCCCAAAATAAGCAAAATATGTATAAATAGAGGTGTGGGGATTACTAATAATGATTTGAAATTAATAAATGCTTCTATTGAAGAATTTACAATGATTACTGGACAAAAGGCTGTGGTTACTAAATCTAAAAAAGATATATCTAATTTTGGGCTAAGAGCTAATACTCCTATAGGAGTAAAAGTTACTTTACGTAATGATATAATGTATGAATTTTTAGATAAGATTATTAACATAATTTTACCTCGAGTAAGAGACTTTAAAGGATTGTCTAATAAAGCTTTTGATGGTAATGGCAACTATACATTTGGTATAAAAGAGCAGATTGTATTTCCAGAAATAAGCATTGATTCTATTAAGAAAATGATGGGTATGGATATAACTTTTGTATCTAATTCATATAATGACAAAGAAATGTATAATTTAATGAAAGAATTTAATTTTCCTTTTAAAAATTAAAAAAAATGGCTAAAGAATCTGTAAAGGCAAGAAATATTAAAAGAATAAATCTTGTTGAAAAATATAGTAAATTAAGATTAAAATTAAAAAAAATGGGTAATTATAAAGCTTTAGATAAATTACCTAGAAATTCTTCTCCTGTAAGATTACGTAATAGATGTTCAATAACTGGTAGATCTAGAGGATATATGCGTTCTTTTGGAATATCAAGAATAGTATTTAGAAATATGGCATTAAAAGGACAAATTGCAGGAATTGTTAAAGCAAGTTGGTAAGTAATATAATATTTTGTTATATTTGATCTTTGTTTAAGTCAAATTAAAGGCAATATTTTAAAAAAAAAATTATGCATAGTGATCCAATAGGAGATTATTTAACTAGAATAAGAAATGCGTTAAATGCTCAACATAATATAGTCAATATTCCATCATCTAAAGTTAAATATTCTATTACTAATATTCTCTTTCAATTAGGATATATAAAAAATTTTAAATTAGATACAAGCAATAATAAAATCATTAAAATTTTTCTTAAATATTTCAATGATAATAATTTAAAAATTTCTGCAATAAAAAAAATTGAAAGAATAAGTAAATGTAGTATTAGAAAATATACAAAGGTTAAAGATATACCTAGAGTTTTGGGTGGTATGGGTTCAGTTATTTTATCAACTAACAAAGGTATAATGTCTGGATTTAAAGCAAAAAAATTAAATGTAGGAGGAGAAATTATATGTATAGTTTATTAAGAATCATAGTTAAAAAAAATAATTTTAAATGTCACGAATAGGTAAATTAAAAATATTAATTCCTGAGAATGTTGAAGTCAATTTTAATAAATTAGACTATGTAATTTCTGTTAAGGGAAGTAAGGGAATTTTGTATCAAAAAATTAATTCTTGCATAGAAGTTATAATAGATAAAGACAAAATTTTGCTTAGTAGATCTAAAGAAGATAAATATATAAAATCTCTACATGGATTATATAGGTCTTTAATATACAATATGGTTTATGGTGTAACAGAAGGATATATAATAAAACAAGAATTAATTGGAATAGGATACAGAGCTGAAATTATCAATAAATTATTATATCTATATTTAGGTTATTCACATAATATAATATTTAAATTGCCTGATGAAGTTCAGGCTAGTGTTATAGATAAAAAGGGATTTCCTGTTACTATAATTTTAAAAAGTATAGATAAATATCTTATTGGGCAAGTAGCATCTAAAATCAGACATTTACGTAAACCTGAACCTTATAAAGGTAAGGGAATAAAATTTTCTAATGAGATTATATATAAAAAAGCCATTAAGTCATCTACAAAAAAATAATTGATATGGTTATAAAAAAAAATAAAAAAAATTATAATAGATTAAGGTTGAGCATATATAAAAGTAATAAATTTATTTATGCACAAATTATAGATGATTTAAAATCTTGTACTTTAGTATCGGCAAATTCTTTAAAATATGTAAAAAGTGAAAAAAATAACTTAGAAATTGCCAAAGAAGTAGGATTAGAATTAGCTAGCAAATCTTTAAAACAAAATATTAAAAAAATCTATTTAGATAGAAAAAAGTATAAATATCATGGTAAAATAAAATCTTTAACTGAAGGTGCTCGTTTAGGTGGATTAGATTTATAATTTTAAAAACTAAAAATGCAAAAAATAAGAATTAAACCTAGTGAAATAGAATTAAAAGATAAATTAGTAACAGTAAGGCGTGTTTCCAAAGTTACTAAAGGAGGACGTATATTTAGCTTTTCAGCTATAGTGGTAGTTGGTAATGAAAATGGTATTGTAGGATGTGGAATAGGTAAAGCTAAAGAAGTTGCTGAATCTATACAAAAAGGAATTGATAATGCAAAAAAAAACTTAATAAAATTCCCTATTATTAATGGCACTATACCTCATGAACAACATGGGAAATATTCTGGAGGATATGTTTTTTTAAAACCGGCTTCTAAAGGAACAGGAGTTATAGCAGGTGGTTCTATGCGTGCTGTTTTAGAAAGTGCTGGTATAAAAGATATTTTAGCCAAATCTAAAGGATCTTCTAATCCATTTAATGTAATTAAAGCAACTATTAATGCATTATTACAAATAAGAGATTTAAAAACAGTTTCTAAATATAGGGGATTATCTATTTATAAAATATTTAACAGTTAACCAATATATATGAAGAAAAATATTAAAATAACTCAAATAAGAAGTGTTATAAATAGAAACGCTATACAAAAAGCAACGATGAAAGCATTAGGATTAAAAAAAATCAGACATTATGTCTATGTTAGTCCTAATAAGTCTATTATTGGAATGTTGAATAATATTATTCATTTAGTTAAAATAGAAATTATTAAATAAAATGTATTTACATAATTTACATCCGCCTTTTGGATCTACTAAAAATAGAAAGAGAATTGGTAGAGGTCCAGGATCAGGTAGAGGAGGAACTTCTACAAGAGGTCATAATGGTTATAAATCAAGATCTGGTAGTCCTAGAAAAATAGGATTTGAAGGAGGGCAAATGCCATTGCAAAAAAGAATACCTAAGTATGGATTTAAAAACTTTAATAAAAAAGAATATGTAATTATCAATTTAGATAAATTACAAAAAATTATAGATAAGTTTAAAGTTAATAAAATTGATATTGAATTTTTACATAAAATAGGTATTATCAAAAATAAACAAGTACCAAAAATTTTAGGTAGGGGGAATATAAATCATAAAATCAATATTGATATTGATCACATATCTAAAAGTGCTCTATCAAAAATAGAAAAAATTAATAGTGTTTAATATTATATCTAATTTGTGGAATATTATTGAATTAAGAAATAGAATTCTTAATACTATTTATTATATATCTATATATCGCTTAGGATCATATATAGTTTTGCCAGGTATGGATCCCCTTTTGTATAAATCGCAAAATACAAATAGCTATATAGGTATTTTTAATATGATTAATATGTTTGTTGGAGATGCCTTAGAGCATTTTTCTATTTTTTCATTAGGTATAATGCCGTATATATCTGCTTCTATCTTAATGCAATTGATGACATTTTTTGTACCATTTTTTAAAAAAATACAGAGAGATGGTATTTATGGTTATAACCAAATAAATCAATGGATAAGGATTATTACATTGGTTATGAGCATCATTCAAGGTATAATTTTTATAAAATTTCAAATGCCTAGTGCAATTATAGCAGAAAAAGGAACATGTTTTATATTATATAGCATAATATTATTATCTTCAGGAACGATGTTTATTATGTGGTTAAGCGAAAAAATAACCTTAAAAGGTATTGGTAATGGAATATCTATAATTATAATGACAGGTATAATTATAAAATTTCCTTATGCATTGTTTTATGAAATAAAATCAAAAATTGCTTCATATTATTTTTTTCCAATAATATTATTTGAATTAATATTATTTACATTAATAATGTTTTTTATAATTACAATTACACAAATTACTCGTAAAATACCTGTTGAATATGTTAGTAATATTGGATATAATAATTTATCTAAAAATTATATTCCATTGAAAATAAATTCTTCTGGTATAATGCCAATTATATTTGCACAGTTTATTATGTTTTGTATTTCTCTAATTAGTGGATTTTTAAACCAAAATAGAAATGTTTTTGATAATTATAATAGTATATTATACAATGTTATGTTTTCTGTTTTAATAATATTATTTTCTTACTGTTATACAATTTTTATAATTAATCCTAATAATATATCAGAAAATATTAAGAAAAATGGGGGTTATATACCAAATATAAATCCTGGTATTGAAACATCTATTTATATAGATACAATTTTAAAAAAAATTACTTTGATTGGATCTTTATTTTTAGCAACAATCGCTATCATTCCTTCTTTTATAATAAATTTTAATATTACAAATATATTTGCACAATTTTATGGGGGAACTTCTTTAATAATAATTATTAGTTCTATTCTAGAAATAATAGAACAATCTAAAAGCTATTTAATAGTACATTACTATAATAATTTAATTTATAAAACTAATAAAATATGAATGATATAATATATTATAAATCATATGATGAAATACAATTAATGAAAAATAGCGGTAATATTGTTTCTAAAGCATTAGGGGAAGTAGCTAATATTATTGATGTTGGTATAAAAACTATAGATATAGATCGTCATATAGAATTGTTTATTAAGAAACATAATGCTATACCAGCTTTTAAAGGATATCATGAGTATCCTTATACTTTATGTATATCTGTTAATGATCAAGTAGTACATGGAATTCCTTCTAATTACATTATTAAAAATGGAGATATAGTGTCTGTGGATTGTGGTGTAATCAAGGATGGATTTTATGCTGATTCAGCTTTTACTTTTCCTATAGGTAAAATTTCTGAAAAAAAAATGAATTTATTGAAAATAACACAAGAATGTCTTAAATTAGGAATTAATAATGCTATATCAGGAAATAACATATCAGATATAAGCTTTGCTATACAGCAACATGCTGAAAATAATGGATATAGTGTTGTTAAAGATTTAGTGGGACATGGTATAGGAAAAAATTTACATGAATATCCTGAAGTGCCTAATTTTATTGTAAATGATAAAAAAGTTTCTATGAAAAAGGGTTTGGTAATTGCTATAGAGCCTATGATTAACATAGGATCTGGTGATGTATACCATCATAATGACAATTGGACTATTCTAACGAAAGATGGAAGTTGTTCTGCACATTATGAGCAAACTGTACACGTAAATAATGGAAAAGCTGAATTAATTACTAATTTTGATTATATTAATGACATTTTATTAAAGAAACAATATAACTATTAGAGAAATGAAACAAAGTTCTTTTGAAAAAGATGGTATTATAAAAGAAGCATTATCAAATGCTATGTTTAAAGTTAAATTAGAAAATGAGCATATTATTATTGCTCACATTTCCGGTAAAATGCGAATGAATTACATACGTATATTACCTGGAGATAAAGTTAAATTAGCTATATCTCCTTATGATTTATCAAAAGGTAGAATAATATATAGATATAAATAATTAATAAGTTATGAAAGTTAAAGTATCTGTTAAAAAACGCAGTTCTGATTGCATTATAGTTAAAAGAAAAGGAAGATTATATATTATTAATAAGAAAAATCCTAAATTTAAACAACGTCAATATTAAAAAATACTAAATATGATTAGAATATCAGGAGTAGAACTTCCTATAAATAAAAGAGGAATAATAGCATTAACTAGTATATATGGTGTAGGAATATCTAAAGCTAAAAAAATATTAAATAACTTAGATATAGATATCAATACTAAAGTTAAAAATTGGAGTAATAATGATGTCAATGCAATTAGATCTTACATCAACAAGATTCTTACTGAAGGTGATTTAAGGTCAGAAGTTCATACTAATATTAAAAGATTAATGGATATAGGATGTTACAGAGGCACTAGGCATAGAAAAGGACTTCCTGTTAATGGACAAAGAACCAAAAATAATTCTAGAACACGTAAGGGTAAGAAAAAAACTGTTTCTAACAAGAAAACAATTTAACAAATTAAAATTTAATATGAATAAATCGATCAATAGAAACAA
>CP063811.1:222173-229129 GCA_022818785.1 Bacteroides sp. | reverse complement strand
AAAAAAAATACACCATATGCAGCTGCACAAACAGCTACAGATTGCGGAAAGATAGCTTACAATTTAGGATTACGTAAAATTAAAATTTATGTTAAAGGACCAGGAGGAGGTAGAGAGTCTGCTATACGTACATTACAAAATACTGGATTTGAAATTATTGCTATACATGATATCACTCCTATTCCTCATAATGGCTGTAGACCTCCTAAAAAAAGAAAAATATAATTAAATTTTTATATTAAATAAATATGACTGCTAAATATATTGGCCCTAAATCAAAAATAGCTAGAAGATTTAACGAACCTATTTTTGGACCAGATAAAGTTTTAAGTAAAAAAAATTATCCATCTGGAATGCATGGAAAATCTAGACATAGAAGTAAAATGTCAGAATATGCTATTCAATTAAGAGAAAAACAAAAAGCAAAATTTATTTATGGTGTTTTAGAAAAGCAATTTTCTAATATTTTTAAAAAATCTAGTCATTCTTTAGGAATTACTGGCATTGTTTTATTACAGTATTTGGAAACTCGATTGGATAATATAGTTTATAGATTAGGTATAACTAATACAAGATCTGAATCTAGACAATTAATTAATCATAGACATGTTTTAGTGAATAATAAAATTGTCAATATTCCTTCATATCAAATTATTCCTGGTGATGAAATATCTATAAAAATTAAATCTAATTCACAAATTAATATCATTAAAAAATGTTTATCTAAAAATACTTGTAATTTAAAATGGCTTCAATGGAATAATGATATAATGACTGGTAAATTAATTAATTATCCAGATAAAGATAGTATACCAGAAAATATAAAAGAGCAATTAATCGTAGAATTATATTCTAAATAAAATATTTACTATAATAATGAAATTACTAAATTTTAAACATCCACAAAATACTATTATAAAAAAAACAGATAGCTATAATGGTGTATTTGAAATATTTCCTTTAGAACCTGGATTTGGTATTACTATTGGAAATGCTTTGAGAAGAGTTTTATTATCATCTTTGGAAGGGTATGCTGTTTCTTCTATTAAAATTGAAGGTATTACTAATGAATTTTCTTGTATAAAAGGAGTTTATGAAGATTGTACAGATTTAATATTGAATATTAAAAAAATAAGATTTAAAAAAATAGGCAATGATAATAATGAAAAAATAATAGTTAAAATAGATAATAAAAATCAATTTAAGGCAGGGGATATTAATAATTATGCAAGTAATTTTGAAGTAGTAAATAAAGATTTAATAATATGTAATATTGTTGATAATATATCAATAAATTTTGAATTTAATGTATCTAAAGGTAGAGGATATGTTCTAGCTGAAGATAAGAATATTACAGATGAAGAGTCTATTAATACTATATATTTGGATTCTGTTTACACTCCTATTAAAAATGTTAAATATAAAATTGACAATTTACGTATAGATCAAAAAGTTGATTATGAAAAATTGATTTTAGATATACTAACTGATGGTACTATATCGCCAGTTGATGCCTTACAAGAGGCTGCTAATATTTTAATGCAACATTTAATCATTTTTAATAAAAATGAAAATATTATTTCTGATGAAAATATAATAAAAAAACAAGAAAACAAATCAGATAATCAATCTATACATAATATACGTAATGCTCTTAATACTAAACTATCAGACTTAGATTTTTCTGTAAGGGTTAGAAATTGTTTAAAAGCTGCTAAAATAAATACTTTATCAGATTTAGTACAATATAATCTTTCTGACATGTTAAAATTTCGTAATTTTGGTAAAAAATCTTTAACTGAAATACAAAATATTGTTAGTAATAATGGATTATCATTTGGTATGAATATATCAAAATATATTAAGTAATTATATGAAACATTTAAAAGGATTTAATCAATTAAGCAAGCAGTATAAACATCGTAAATTAATGTTATCTAATATGGCTGCATCAATAATTATTAAAAAAAGAATATATACTACTTTAGCAAAAGCTAAAGCCCTTAGAACATATGTAGAACCTATTATTAATAAAGCAAAATTAGATAATATGAATTCTAGAAGATTAGTATTTAGATATCTGCAAGATAAAAAATCTGCATTAGAATTATTTAATAATATTGCTAATAAAATAGCAAATCGTAACGGAGGATATACAAGAATAATACGCACTGAATGTCGAAATGGTGATAATGCGCAAAAATGCTTTATAGAGTTAGTAGATTTTAACACAATATATAATAAAGATATTATTAAAAAAACACGTAGGAGTAAAAAAAAAGTTGTAAATAATGATATATCAATCAGTTAAATTGGTTGATATAGAATCTATAGCATCATTATATAGTCATAATAGGTTATTTCTATTATATGGTGATTTAGGTTCTGGAAAAACCACTCTAGTAAAAAGTATATGTAATATATTGGGTGTATATGGAAATGTTACTAGTCCAACATATTCATTAATTAATGAATACAAAAGATTTAATAATGATTTAATATATCATTGTGATATGTATCGTATTAATAAGTTACAAGATGCAATTGATATAGGAATATCTGACTATATTTTTAGTAAATCAATAGTTTTTATAGAATGGCCAGAAAAAATTGTTAGTATAATATCAAAAGATATGAAATATATATCTATTGATATAGATATTGAAAGTTATAATTCTAGAAAAATTTCTATTAAAGAAATTACCATATGATCAATATTTTTAATATATTTGATCGAGTTTTTATATAAAGTAATAGTTAAAAATTGTGATATATTAAATATTTTATATCAACTGTTATTTTGAATAAAATAATTGATAAACACCTAAATGCATGTATAATAGACATACTACAAAAAATGATTTAAAGGATAATGATAAACATTTAGATCAAAAAGATAATTTATATAATCAATACATTGGTAATATACCAGATATTAATAATAATGATATCATAGAGGGAACTGTAGTTGGTATCTCAGATAAAGATATTATAATTAATATAGGATTTAAATCTGAAGGATTTATTTCAAAGTCTGAATTTAAAGATTTACCAGATATCAAAGTAGGAGATGTTATAAATGTCTATATAGAAAATAAAGAAGATCGTCATGGACAATTAGTACTCTCTTATAAAAGAGCAATTATTCAAAAAGCTTGGAATGATATCAATGATGCTTTTAGTAAAAACACAGTTATGGAAGGATTTGTTAAAAATCGTACTAAAGGAGGGTTAATAGTAGATATTAATGGAATAGAAGCATTTTTACCAGGATCTCAAATTGATGTTAAACCTATTAAAGATTATGATCAATATGTCAATAAAAATATTGAATTGAAAGTTATAAAAATTAATCATGATTTTAAAAATGTTGTAGTATCTCATAAAGTGTTAATTGAAAAACATTTAGAAAAGCAAAAAATGGAAATAATATCTAAATTAGAAAAAGGACAAGTTCTTGAAGGGTATATAAAAAATATTACGGATTTTGGAGCATTTATTGATTTAGGTGGTGTAGATGGATTATTGCATATTACAGATATTTCATGGGGAAGAATAGGTCATCCTAAAGATATTCTTAAAATAGATCAGAAGATTAATGTTGTTGTTTTAGATTTTGATGAAGAGAAAAAAAGAATATCATTAGGTTATAAGCAATTATATTCTCATCCGTGGGATACATTAGATATTTCTTTGGTAGAAGGTTCTAAAGTTCAAGGAAAAGTTGTAACAATTGCGGATTATGGTGTATTTATTGAAATAACTCCTGGCGTAGAAGGATTAATTCATATTTCAGAAATGTCATGGTCTCAAAAAGTAAAAAAACCTCAAGAGCATTTACAAATAGGAGATTTTCTAGAAGCAGTTATATTAACTATTGACAGAAAAACTCATAAAATGTCTTTAGGAATTAAACAATTAAAAAATAATCCTTGGAAAGATATTGAAATTAAATATCCTGTAGGTAGTAGGCATAAAGGTAAAGTAAGCAATATAACTAATTTTGGTATATTTGTTGAATTAGAAGAAGGATTAGATGGTTTAGTGCATATATCTGAAATTTCTTGGTTAAAGAAAGTAAATCATCCTAGTGAATTTACTCAAATAGGTGATAAAATTGATGTTATTGTTCTCGAAGCTAAAGAAAAAGATCATAAATTAAGCTTAGGTCATAAACAAATTGAAGATAATCCATGGAATACTTTTGAAAAAGTATTTGCTATCGATACTATACACAAAGGAACAGTTATTACAATAGATGATAAAGGATTAGGAGCTAATATATCTACATCTTATGGAATAGAATGTTTTGTTCCTATCAAACATATGTTAAAAAGCAATGGTAGTAATATTGCTTTAGAAGAGATAAATGATTTTAAGGTAATTGAGTTTAATAAAAATACTAAACGCATTATTATGTCTCATACTAAGACATGGCAACTAGGTAATAAGATTGATAAAAAATTAAAACCAAAAATTAATATTAATAAAAATAAATCTGATAAAACTACTTTAGGAGAAATAGAAGCTTTAGCAGAATTAAAAAAGCAATTGGATAATAACAAATAGTGTTTTTATTTTGTTTCAAGATCATGATTTGTTAATATTGGATATTGTATTTTAATGTTGTTATTATCTATATTTAATAATAATTCTCCTTTGATATTAATTTTATTATAAGGATTTTCCTTATTAAACAGATATAATCTTGCTCCAAAGTTTTTATTGAACATTTTATAATATGATTCCATAATTTTTATTGATCCAATAATTATTAAATGTATCCCATATTGATTAGATTGTTTAATAATTTTTGATATCTTATCTTTATAAGATATATCCCATTTTATATTATCATACATGAATATGATTATCAAAGGTATGTTATTATATATTTTATTATATTCTTTAATATTGTCAAATTTATGATAATCAAATATTTCTTTTCTTCTTATTATTTCTTTATGTAAATCATTATAATATTCATTCAGATCATTTTCATCATTAATAATTTTATTATTAATAATATCTTTTCTTTTAGCAAAAAATATATTTAACATTATATTGTTTATATTGTCATTTTGGCTACCTACTAAGTGTATTGATATTTTTTTAGATAATTTATATTCCTTAATAAGGAAAAATATAATTGTCTTTATAAGAGAATATTTTTCATTACTAAAATTATCTATTATTAAAATATTTTTAATATTAAATAAGTCTAAAATAACTTTCTTATTAAGAATTGTTATACCTAACGTAATTGGCAAATTAACATTTTCATTATTTAATATGGGATATTGTGATATGAATCTGTAGAAATAATATTCAGGATATAATTTTGATATTTCTATAAATATATTATTTTGTTCATATCTATATATATTGATAGTACTATTAATTATATTAATATATAATTGTTTTTCAATATTAGCAATCTCATCATGAGATATTATTTTACGAGTTTGTATTTTATATAATACATATGTAAATCCTATATTATAATGTATATTTTTATATAGGATATTTTCTTTGCAAATTATATTTAATATAATTTGTTTATTTTTTTTTATAAAAAAGAAATCATCCAATTGGATTATATTATGTTTATTTTTTTGAATAATAGAAAATTTAAATATAATAATGTACATTAATATAAAAACTATAATCAATAAAAACGATCCTATCTGTCCAAACAATAAGTTTATATAGTTATTAATAATAAATCCATACTGACCTCCTGCATAATTCATTAAATCATTTTTACAATTAAAGCAACTAAATATTTTTGTAAAAAAAACAGGAAATATTGTAATTATTGATATATTTATGATTATCAATTTATATATATAAATTGACATTTGATCAAAAAATAATAATAACCCAATAAATAATAAACTAATTGGAATACTAAAAGCCGCTATTCCTATACTTTTATAAATCATTATGTGAGATATTAATGATCCTATATATCCCATATGATTGTGTATTATTAAATTAGAATTTTTATCAATCTTATATATTGCTAATATATCAATTAAGCTTTTATCATATATAATAAATTGGTCATATTGCCAATTGAATGTATATGAAATAAGAGACATTAAAATAAATAATGCAATTATAATTAATATAGAATTTAATATTTTTTTTATCATCATAAACAATATAATATAATCGGAAAGAGGGGGATTCGAACCCCCGGTGCATTGATTATATAATTACACAATCGCTTTCCAAGCGAACCCATTCGACCTCTCTGGCATCTTTCCTTTTTTATAACATATTTACTATATTGTATTTTTCAATTGTTTTTATATGTCAATTCTTTATAATTTAAAAAAATCAATTCACAATGAGTTGAGCTATTTCGATTTTTTTTTAAAAAAAACTGTTAAAAGCTCAATTCCACTAATTAACAATATTAATAAATATTTACATAATAATAAAGGTAAGCAAATTAGACCTATATTTGTATTCTTGTCTGCCTTATTAACTGGAAAAATAACAGATAAAACTTATAGAAGTGCTGTTTTAATAGAAATGCTACACATAGCAACTTTAATGCATGATGATGTAATTGATAATTCATATGAAAGAAGAGGTAATTTTTCAGTAAATGCTTTATGGAATAATAGGACATCTATTTTATTTGGTGATTATATTTTTTCAAAAATCATATCATTGTTAGTGGAAAATAAAGATTTTGACATATTATCTATATTAATGAATTTAATAAATAATATGAGTGAGGGAGAGATATTACAATCTGAAAAATCAAGGATGTTAGACATGAATAAAAAAATATATTTCACAATTATTAATAATAAAACAGCATCTTTTATTAAAACATGTTGTTCAATAGGATTAATTAGTAGTAATATCAATATTAATAACAACAATGTAAAAAACATTGAACTTTTTGGTCAATATATAGGTATTGCTTTTCAAATACA
>CP063811.1:213311-222092 GCA_022818785.1 Bacteroides sp. | reverse complement strand
ATTGAATATTCAAAAGAAGTAGTTAAAAAATATATTAATAAAGCAATACACAAACTTCATAAGTTTCCTAATACAATTAGTAGAAACAACTTAGAAAAGTTAACTGAATTTATATTAAAACGTGAATATTAAAAAGCTTTTTTCTTAATCATGCCTCCATTAGCATCATCAACTTTATGAATTACTACAAATGCTTTATCATCTATTTCATTAATTAAAGATTTTAATCTTGATAACTCTAATCTAGTAATTATTGTAAATAATATATCTATATCTCCACTATCATATAAATTATTTTCAAATCCTCTTTTTCCTTTATATATGGTAACTCCTCTTTCCATAGTCTGTGTAATAGCATTTTTTATTTGATGGCTGTCAACTGTAATTACAGTAACACCTATATATTCTTCTATACCATGAATTACAAAATCAATAGTTTTAGAAGCAGATAAATATGTTAATATAGAATATAATGCAGTTTCTAAACCTAATACACTAGCAGCTACAGAAAATATGGTTATATTAATTAATAATATTATATCACCAATGCTAAAAACTGACTTGCGATTGATATAAATAGCTAATATTTCAGTACCATCTATAACACATCCTCCTCTAATTGCTAATCCTATACCTGATCCTAAAAAAAAACCTCCAAATACTGATATTAATAATTTATCATTTGTAACAATTGGAAATTCAATATAATGCACTGTTAAAGACAGTATTAATATTGCTATAAATGTTTTAATAGAAAAAAAGGCGTTTATTTGTTTATAACCCATTATTATGAATGGAATATTAATAAAAAATATTAATATAGGTACATTGATACCTATAAGTTTACTAGTTAACAGAGATATACCTGTCACTCCTCCATCTATAAAATCATTAGGAATTAAAAAACCTTTTAATCCTAAACCTGCAGATAAAACACCTAAAATAATATAAATAGTACTAATTGTAATATTTTTAACTTCTATTTTTTTGATAATATCTGATGGAATATACATTATATATAATATTTTTGATTATTGTGATATAAATTATTAAACATATATTTAATAATATATATTAAAATAATTTAATATTATATTTTTATTTTACCTTTGTAAACTAAAATAGGGTTTCCAGTTATATATATTTCATCATATGCTATATTATTTGTATTTTTTAACCTAAAGTTAACAATCATATTTCCTCCTTTATTAATCATATTGTATGATATTTGTTTTTTAGAAAAATTTTTACTTTTTAAGTTTATAGATAATGCTGTTGCAATGCATCCAGTTCCGCAAGAATATGTAATATCTTCTACTCCGCATTCATAAGTAATTATATTATAAATATTATTTTTTGTATTGTAAAAATTCATATTGACCATTTTTTTTTTAAAAATTGTATTTTTTAAATAGAAAGATCTTTTATATACATTTTCTATATTTAGATAATTCATATACTCAACATAATGCATTGATCCTGTATTTATAATATGATTTTGATTTATTATTTTAATATTATTATAGGATACATCAGACATTTTTAATTTAATATTTTTATCATTTACATATCCTTTATGTATTCCATCAAAAGTTTTAAAATTAATTTCATATTTTATAATTTTTTTAGCTTTAGCAAAGTGAACTGTGCATAATCCTCCATTTCCACACATAGGGCCTAAATTACCATCTGAATTATAATATATCATTTCAAGGTTATATTTATAATGTTTTTTTATGAATATTATACCATTGGATCCAATACCGTATATACGATTACATAATTTTTTTATATATTCTTTTGTAAGAAGTATGTTTTTATAATTTCTATTATCAATAATAATAAAATCATTACCAAAATTATGGTATTTATAAAATAACAAATACATATATAATATATTTTATTGTAAATTTAAGATAAAGTTAAAAATTAGTAAATTAATGTTGTAAAGATATTATAATATCTTTCAATTAAATAATTGAAATACTGAGTAGTATGAAATATAATTTTATAAAAAAAACATTTTTATATTTATTAGTTACAATAATTATTAATATTGTAGTAATTAATATTTATTCCCAGATAAATCCTAATTATACAATTACCCCGAATAGTGAATGTATAGAAAATGATACTATTAATAATGTTATATTAGCAGGGAATAAAGATAATAATAATTTAGTTTCTTCTTATAGTAATATTGATCATATGAATAATTTTACTAGGTCAGCTGCTCTAGTTACTCCTGCTGTAGTTTATATAGAAACTATTATTAATAATGATGATAATAAAAATAATTACTCAAATATACCATTTGAAGATTTTTTTGAAGATTTTTTTAATAAATCATCTCCAATGAGTTCTATTAAGCAAAAAAAAGAACAAAAGGCAGGTGGATCAGGAGTAATAATTTCTAAAGATGGATATATAGTAACTAATCATCATGTTATAAATAATGCTAGTAAAATTATAATAACATTGGAAAATAAACAATCCATTGAAGCTGAAATAGTAGGCATTGATTTAAGCACTGATTTGGCTTTATTAAAAATAGATTTAGATAATTTAATATATGTTAAGTATGGTAATTCTGATAATATAAGAATAGGAGAATGGGTTCTTGCTATTGGTAATCCCTTTAATTTAAGATCAACTGTAACTGCAGGAATTATAAGTGCAACTTCTAGAAGTTTAGGAATTTTAATGGCTTCTAGAGATAGAAGTTCAGCAATAGAATCTTTCATTCAAACAGATGCTGCTATTAATTCAGGAAATAGTGGAGGAGCTTTAGTAAATATTTATGGCGAATTAATTGGAATTAATACAGCAATAGTAACGAAAACAGGTACATATGAAGGTTATGGATTTGCTGTTCCTGTCAATATAGTAAAAAAGGTTGTAGATGATTTATTAAAATATGGAATTGTTCAAAGAGGATTTATAGGTATAAAGTTCATAGAAATTAATAGTGAATTTGCAAAAAAAAAGAAAATATCTAATATAGATGGATTGTATGTTGATGAAGTTATATTAAATAGTGGTGCATTTGAGGCTGGAATACAATCAGGAGATATAATAACTCATTTTGATGGTATTAAAATTACTGGTACAGGTCAATTAATGTCATTAGTTTGCTTAAAACATCCAGGCGATACTATTAAAATTACCTTAATAAGAATTAATAAGAATATTATACTACCAGTGGTAATCAAAAATTCTGATAATATAGCTAAAATAGAAAAATTACCAGAAAGATTTAAACTTATAGGAATTAGTATAAGAGCATTAACTAATGAGGAAAAACAGTTATATAGGACATTAAATGGTGTATATGTATTATCTATAGCTGAAAATAGCCCTTTAAATCGCTTTACACAAATTACAAAAGGATTTATAATTATAGAAGTAAATAATAATAAAGTTAATAATAGTACTTCTTTTTTACGATCATTGGATGATAATAATGGTAAATATCATTTAATAAAAGGATTTTATCCAGATCAACCCGGACTATATACATTTTCATTTCCTTTAGAAAATTAATATATATTTAAAATATATTATTTTGTTTCTTTAAATAAAATTATTATTATAAAGATGTAGTTGTTCATCTTATAAAATTAATAAATGGATATAATAGCAATTCAAGGGGAGGAAACATCTTTTCATTCAGATGCAACTAATATATATTTTGGTAATAAAAAAAAAAATGTTATTTATTGCTCAGAATTTAAAAATGTATTTGAACTAATAGATAACAATAAATCTCATTATGGAGTTATTGCTATTAGTAATTCAATAGCAGGTCCAATAATATCTAATTATATTTTACTTAATAAGTATAAATTTAATATAATAGGTGAAGTCTATTTACCAATAAAATTAAATTTATTGGCATTAAAAGATATTAATAAAAATGATATTCAGTATATTCAATCTCATTCAATGGCAATTAAGCAATGTGAAATATTTATTAATAAATATTTTCCCAATGTAAAAAAAATAAACAAACAAGATACCGCAGCATGTTCCAGAGAGATATATGAAAAAAAATTAAAAAAAACAGCTGCTATAGCTAATTATAAAACTGCAATAAAATATAAATTAAATATCTTAAATGAAGATATTGCAGATAATAAGTTAAATTACACAAGATTTATAGTAATAAATAAACTAAAAAGCAACAATTATTTAAATGCCAATAAATCTTCAATAATAATTGAAATAAGTTTTCATAAGAGTTCAAATATATTATACAACATATTTAAAATATTAAATGATTATGAAATAAATATATCATACATTCAATTAATACCTACAAATTTATTATCTGATTATAAAATTTTTATTGACTTAGAATGGAAAAATTATATTTCATATATAAAATCTTTAACATACATAAAAAAATATTCAAAGTATGTTTTTGTATTAGGAATATATAATAAATTTAACATAAAAACTAAAAATTAATTTAACATGCATAAGTATAACGATTTAATTCCCATCTATGAATGGTTACCTTCTTTTAATAAGAATAAATTATTAATCATTGCAGGTCCTTGTAGCATAGAAACAGAATATGATACAATTAATATTTTTAAAGAAATAAAAAATACTAATATAGTAGATATCATTAGAGCTGGTATTTGGAAACCTAGGACTAAACCAGGTAGCTTTGAAGGATCAGGAATAGAAGGATTAAAATGGCTTAATAAGGCAAAAGATATTTATAATATGCCTATAGCTATTGAAGTTGCAAATGCTTCTCATGTAAAAGAAGCAATAAAATATAATGTTGATATAATATGGATAGGTGCTCGAACAACTGTAAATCCATTTTCTATGCAAGAAATAGCTGATGTATTAAATGGAATTGATATACCAGTTATGATTAAAAATCCTGTTAATCCTGATTTAGATTTATGGATAGGAGGAATAGAAAGAATATATAATGCAGGAATAAAAAAAATAGCTGCTATTCATAGGGGGTTTTCATTAAAAGATAATACTCCTTTTAGGAATATGCCTCTGTTTGATATTGTCAATAAATTATCCGACAAAATTCCTAATTTGCCTATTATTTGTGATCCTAGTCATATTGCAGGTAATAGTAATTTAATATCATTTATTGCGCAAAAATCAATTGAGTATAATAAAACTGATGGATTGATGATAGAATGTCACTCGAATCCAGAAAAAGCTTGGACTGATGCAAAGCAGCAAATTACTCCTAAAATGTTATTAAACATAATAAATGCTATTAAAAAATATTCAGATAATGATGACTTTATAGAAATAAATGTTTTAAGAGATAAAATAAATAATATTGATTATGATTTATTAAATAAAATAGCTAAGAGAATGCAATTATCAAAATTAGTTGGAAAATATAAAAAACATAATAAAATATCAATACAACAACCAGATTATTGGAAAGAAATGCTTAGCAAAAAAATACAATATTCTAATACTCTTAATTTAAATGAAAATTTTATAAAAATTATAATGCAAATGATTCATAGTGAAAGTGTAGAAATTCAAAAATACAACATTTAATTAGCATATATTATTTTCTTATATGTAAAGATTTGATGATTTTTTGATATCTATCATAATCTTTTTTATATAAGTAATTTAGATTTGATCTTCTCTTACTTACTAATTTTTTCATTGATAATTTTGTGTTAAAATCTTTGGGATTATTTTTAAGATGATTAGTCAAATGAGATATTCTATTAGTTAATAAAGCTATTTGTGATTCTGACGATCCAGAATCATTAGTTGTTTTTTTGTATCCGTATTTTACAAATATATCTTGTATTTCTTGCTTGATTAAATGCATGTTATTGTTGATAAATATTTAAAAAATATTTTTAATAAAATTTTGTATGATAAATATATATAATGTTTTCGATAATTAATAACATTTACACTATTATATTATATTTAGATAATAATAATGAATTACAAATTAATTGTATTTTTAATTCATATCATATTCTAAAATTAAATTTTTTGTTGTTCTTTATATTGGTGTTTTTTTATAAAAAATTAAATAATTTTAATAAATCTTTTATTAAATTCTTATTTTTATTTAAAATATCTAGTAATATAATTCACAAAAAATTATTTATTAATTTTTTAGAAAAACAATTTATAATATCATTATTATACATTGCATTATATATGGTAAAATATCAATATAATTGTTGTGATAGTATATATTCATCTATTATTAGATATAATAATATTATGTATTTGATAATATTATATATTTATATGTTTATTATTAATTACATTATTCAAAAATTAATACCATTGCATTACAATAACATTATTACAAATAATTATCTATATTTTTATTCATTATCATTAAATATAGTAATATTTAATTTGATTTATTCATTAAATCAAAATGTATTAATATTGAATATATTACACTTTATATCAGTATTAATATTGATTATCCAACATACAAAATATTTATTATATACTATTTGCTTTATAAAATTTTATAATTTAAACTCATTTTTTTATTTTTGCATTGTAGAAACAATAATATATTTACCATTGTGTATTTATATATTTTTATATATTTCAAATATTTAAAATTTATTATCTAATGAATCATAAAATTAGAAATATTCTTATTGGGCATGAATACCCCAAAAATAGTAAAAATCCTTACTTTAATATATCAAATAAGTATAATATAAAAATAGATTTTAAGCCTTTTATTAAATTAGAAGCAATAAACATTGATTTACATAAAAATAATTTTACACTTTATAAATTTACTGCTGTAATTTTTGCGAGCAAAATATCTATAGATTATTTTTTTCAGTACTGTAAAAAAATAAATTATAATGTTAATATTGATACAAAATATTTTTGTAAAACTGAATCAATTGCTCTTTATCTAAAAAAATATATAAAATATCGTAAAAGAAAAATATTTTTTAATAAAGAATTAGTATATAATTTTGAAAATTTAATTGCAAAATACTCTAATGAATTATATTTATATCCATGTTCAAATACATGCAATGATATAATGTTAAACAATATAATAAATTATGGCTGCCAAATTAAAAAAGTTATTATGTATAAAAATTTGAAGATGGATCTTTCATATATTAAAAAAAATGAATATGATATAGTAGCTGTTTTTACTCCTAAGAGTGTAATAGCATTATTGGAAAGTTTTCCGGATATAGGAAAGACTAAAATTAAAATTGCATCTTTTGGAAATAAAACTCATAATACTGTTATTAATGCAGGACTTACAATAGATATCAAAGCACCTACAAATTTATTACCTTCTATGACTATGGCTATAGATTATTATATTAGAAATATATGTTGAGAAGATATACATGCAATGCTATAAATATAAAGCATATCAACCAAAATGTTGTTTTATATGGATGGATATATAAAATTAGAAATTTTGGTAACATTATGTTTATAGATTTGAAAGACAAATATGGTATAATTCAACTAATTGTTAATTATGAAATAATTGAATCAATGCCTCATTTGGGATTAGAATATGTTATACAAGTTTATGGAAAAGTAATTGAAAGAAAATCTAAAAATAAAACAATATCAACTGGATCAATAGAAATATTAGTAAATAATATTGTAATTTTAAATAAATCTTTATCATTGCCATTTGATATTAATAATAATAGAAATAATCATACAGATGATTTAAAATCTAAATATAGATATTTAGAATTAAGATCCGATTATTTACAATATAATTTACATTTCAGAAATGAATTGAATTATAATATTAGAAATTTTTTTTATAAAAAAAAATTTATCGAAATAGAAACTCCATTTTTAATTAAATCAATGCCAGAAGGATCAAGAGATTTTATAATACCTAGTAGAATATATAATAATAAATTTTATGCATTACCACAATCTCCCCAATTGCTTAAACAACTATTGATGATTGCAAAATATGATAAATATTATCAAATAGTAAAATGTTTTAGAGATGAAGATTTTAGAAGCGATAGACAACCTGAATTTACGCAATTAGATTGTGAAATGACTTTTATAAATGAAAATAATGTTATGAAATTAATAGAAAATCTCATAACAAAATTATTTTATAAAATGTTAAATTATAAGATTGATAAATTTGATATTATTAAATACAAAGATGCTATTAAGTATTATGGTACGGATAAACCAGATTTGCGATTTGATATGAAATTTATAGATTTTAGTAAATTACAAAAAAACAAAAATGAAACGTTAATTGGATTTAACATTGAAAATTATAATTTAAAAAAAAATATTATATCAGAAATCATTAGTATAGTTAAAAGCTTTAATAATAATGAAATATCATTAATATTTTTTGATGTAAAAAGCAATAAATATAAAACTATAGGCAAAACAATACCCTTCAACGATTTGTATAAATATGCAAAATTGAATAAAAAAGACATGATTATATTAGTGTCAGGTAATATTGATGATGTTAGAGTTATGTTGTCTAATTTAAGAATATCTATTGGTAAAATATTTATAAAAAATCGAAATATTTATAAAGCTGTCTGGGTAACAGAATTTCCATTATTTCAATGGGATAAAATGAATAATAAATGGAAATCAATGCATCATCCTTTTACATCTCCTCAACATTTTGATCAATTATGTAATCAATATAATCTAGAATTTATGACTTCAAAATCTTATGATATAGTTATCAATGGTATTGAAATAGGAGGAGGGTCTATAAGAATTCATGATTATATAACA
>CP063811.1:201083-213261 GCA_022818785.1 Bacteroides sp. | reverse complement strand
AAAAAAAATATTTGATATACTTGATATACCTAATAATATTATTGAAAAGAATTTTTCTTTTTTTTTAAAAGCATTACAATATGGAGCTCCCCCTCATGGGGGGATAGCTATAGGCATAGATAGACTTTGTACTATTTTAACTAACAGCAAAAATATAAGAGATGTAATAGCATTTCCTAAAACAAACTCTTATAAAGACTTGATGATGGTAAGTCCAGACAGTTTATAGATTTAAATCAGAATGGTAAATCATCATCTGTTATTTCATTATTATTTTTGTTTGTTTGATTGGATGATAAAATATCTTCATCATTATTAACTGTATAATTGTCATTTCTTTTGCCCAACATAGTTATAGTATCAGCCACTATCTCTGTAATATACTTTTTATTACCATCAGAATCATTCCATGATCTATTTTTTATCTTACCTTCCAAATATACTAATTTACCTTTATGTAAATATTTTTCTACTATTTCTGCTAATTTATTCCATACAATTATATTGTGCCAATCAGTATTAGTGATTTTTTGTTTATCCTTTGATATAAAAGTTTCTGATGTGGCAACGGGAAAATTTGCTTTCAAATTACCATTATCAAAATGCTTGACTTCAGGATCTTTGCCCAAATAACCTACTATAATAACCTTATTAATAGTTGACATATAATTTTATTTTCTATATAGTTTTACAATAAAAAGAACAACTTCTATAAATATAAGATTATTTTTAATTAACTTAGCATACTAAGATGTTATTAATTAATAATTAAAATATTTGTGTTATGCCTAGTGGAAAAAAAAGAAAAAAACATAAAATTGCTACACATAAAAGAAAAAAACAATTGAGAAAAAACAGACATAAAAAGAAATAAAAAGTATAATCAACTTAAATTATACATTATTCATGAAAGATGAAACATTAAATCAAATATTTATTCAAACTAATAATTCAATTAGTAATATAGCTTTATTACAAAATAATCAATTGATTGAATATCACAATGATGATATTAATAGCAATTATTCAGTAGGTGATATATTTATTGGTAAAGTTAAAAAAGTTATGATTGGATTGAATGCAGCTTTTGTTGATATAGGATATCATAAAGATGCATTTTTACATTATCATGATTTAGGTTTATATGTAACATATTTAATCAATATGTTTAATTCTTTTAATAAAAAGAATGGATATTCTAATGATGTTTTGCATCGAATGAAATTTCAAACATCTATTGATAAAAATGGTTCAATAAAAGATATTTTAAATGTTGGGCAAAATTTACTTGTTCAAATTGTTAAAGAACCTATTGCTAGTAAAGGGCCTAGATTAAGTACAATGATTTCTATACCAGGAAGATATATGATTTTAATGCCTTTTAATAATAAAATTTGTATTTCTAAAAGAATTATTAATGATAAGGAAAGAAATAGATTAAAATCTATTTTCATGAAGTTATTGCCTAATAACTTTGGTATTATTATTAGAACTGTATCAGAAAACAAAAATTATATAGATTTAGAAAAAGAATTATTGTCTTTATTAAAGAAATGGGAATTGTGTATAAAAAAAATTTATAATAAAAGTTATAGATTTAAGGCAATGAAAGATAATAATCGTATATCAATTGTTTTAAGAGAAATATTAAATCCTAATTTTGAATCAATATACGTAGACAACAATGTAATTTATGATCAAGTTACTGAATATGTTAATACCATATCTCCAAAGCAAAAAAACATAGTAAAATTATATAAAGAAGATATATCATTATTTGATAAATTTGGCATTAATAAACAAATTAAAAGTTTGTTTGGAGTTTACGTGTATATGATAGGAGGGGCTTATTTAGTAATTGAACATACTGAAGCTATGCATGTAATTGATGTAAATAGTGGGTATAGCAATAATATTGCTCAAGAAGAAAATGCTTTAAAAGTTAATTTGGAAGCTACTAAAGAAATAGCTCGACAAATTAGATTAAGAGATATGGGAGGTATTATAGTAGTAGATTTTATAGATATGAATAAATATGATAATAGAAAAATTATATTTGATACTTTAAAATGTAATATGATAAATGATAAAGCTAAGCATACTATTTTACCGCTAAGTAAATTTGGTATTATTCAAATTACAAGACAACGTATAAGACCTATAAAAAATATATCTACTAATGAATATTGTCCTAGCTGTAAAGGTAGTGGAAAAATAGAGCCTAGTATTTTATTAATAGATGAAATATATAATAAATTATTTTTTATTTTTTCACAGAAAAAATATTACAATATTGCAATACATGTTCATCCATATATTAAATCTTATATAACATATGGTTTATTTTCTATAAGATTAAAATGGACATTAAAGTTTAAATCTATTATATATATAAAAGATTCTTATGATTATTATATTACAGAATATCATATATATGATATGAATAGTAATAAAAAAATACTTTTATAAGAAAGAAAATTAATTAGTAATATTATCAATGTGATAATCAACAAGATTTTTTATTGGAGATTTTATTATTTTGTCAGGTTTCATGTTATAATCTAATGAAACTTCACATAATATGTCTTTATATATATATCCTATTGATCCTACACAATTAAAATTATAACATGAATAATCATTATATTGGGAGACAATATTTTTAAAAAAATCTTTAAAAGAACTTTTAATAATATTATGTGTATAAGAGCTCCAATTATTTATATTTAAAAACTTACTAAATTGAGCTAAAAACACATTATTTAATTTATTCTTAGAAAGAATATTAATTATATCGTTTGATTTTAATTTATAAGTTTGATAAAATATATTAGACAATTCTCGAGGCATTAAATTTCTCATATAATCTTTTAATAATTTCTTTCCAAGATAAGAACCACTTCCCTCATCACCAAAAAAATATCCTAAAGAATCTATATTATAAGTTATTTCAGTACCATTGTATATACATGTATTAGTACCAGTACCTAGTATAGACACAAATCCTTTGTTATTCCCTAATAAAGCATATGCTGCTCCTAATAAATCATGATTAATTATTATTTTAGATTTTGTAAAATAATTTTGTAAAGCATTTTTTAATATTATTTTTTGATTTTTGTAGTTTGCCCCAGCACCATAATAATACACACAGGATATTTTGTTTCTATCATCAGAATTTATATACAAATTCTTATGCAAACTTTCAATAATATCTTTTTCTTTTATAAAAAGAGGATTATATCCGATAGTTTCTAAAAAAAATTTTTTATTATAATCTGTAATGATACACCAACTTGTTTTAGTAGAACCTCCATCAGCTATTATAATCATAATTTTTGTATAATAAATATCATTAATTTTCTAATCTAAATAAACTAACCATTTAAAATAATCTGTACTTTCACCATAAAATATATTTTTTAAATACAATAATATCTTATCAGATATAGAAAATTTATTAAAAGGTAAATTATATATATTATTTTTATATCCTATTTTTGATACTTTAGTTATCGTCGCTGCAGTACCTACTGCAAAAGCCTCTTGTAGATTTTTATTTTTTATAGCATTAATTAAAAAATCGACTTTAATATTAGTCTCATATACTTTAATATTAATAATATTTTTTGCAATTTTTATTATACTATCTCTTGTAATACCATTCAAAATGGTGTCTTTAGTATTTGGAGTCCATAAAGTATTATCAATGACAAAAAATATATTAGCTGTACTTAGCTCTTCAATATATTCATGAGTTTTATAATCTGTCCATAAAACTTGATCAAATCCTTCATTAATAGCTAATTGTGTTGGATATAATGCTATACCATAATTACATCCAGATTTAATATATCCGGTTCCTCCTTTAACTGATCTTGTATAATAATTTTCAATTTTAATTTTTAAAGGATTTTTATAATATAAATTAGAAGGAGTAGAAAAAATGATAAATTTGTATTTTTTAGATGGTTTAATACCTAAATAAGTATCAGTAGCGAACATAAATGGACGTATGTATAACGAATATCCTCTTTTATTATAAATCCAATTTCTATCTATTTTTAATAGATTGATTATTGCATTCATAAATGTTTCTTTATCAATTCCTGGCATACACATTCTATTAGCAGATAAATTAAATCTTATAAAATTATCATTAGGTCTAAACAAAACTATTTTACCATTTTTATGTTTATAAGCTTTTAGCCCTTCAAAAATAATTTGACCATAATGTAAAGCATTCAAACTAGGATATATATTAATAGTATTATATGGAATAATAGTCATATCATTCCAAATATTATTATAATAATCAGCTACAAACATATGATCTGAAAAGATATGACCAAAAACTAAATTATCAAAATCAATGGATGATATTTTAGATTTTTTAATTTTATTAATAGATATACCATCAACAATTTGATTATCCTTCATAAATATAGTATTTCAAAAATTTTAAAGAATATAATTATTATAATATATAAAAAAATATTTTAATAAATACCCTGAATCGGATTCGAACCGATATGCTTTAACTTAAGCGCCACCCCCTCAAAGTGGTGTGTATACCATTTCACCATCAGGGCATAATATCTCATATTATAATCCTAAAATAAGCTTAGCGTCTTCACTCATCATTTCTTTATCCCAAGGAGGATCAAAAACAACTTCCACTTTAACATCATTTATGTTTTTAACATTTTTTATAATACTATTTTTTAAGTCATTTGGTAATGTTCCAGCTACTGGGCAAAATGGAGAAGTAAGTGTCATAGTAATTTCTACATTAAATTCTTCAGTAAGATTAATATTATAAATTAATCCTAAATCATAAATATTAACTGGAATTTCCGGATCATAACATTCTTTGATAGTTTCTACTATATCAGTATATATTTTATTTTTTAAATCTGTCATTTTTTTTCATATTTTTTTTCAATACTATGCAACATAGCATAATATTTAATAGTTTTTATCATACTATAAATTCCATTAATCCTTTGAGAACCAATGACATATGACATACCAATTTTATCAATAAAATATACATTAGAATTTATAATATCTTTATAAGATTGGTTATTAAAAATTTTAAGTAATAAACTTATTAAACCTTTAGTTATCATATTATTACTATCAGCATAGTAAAATATCTTATCTTCATTAAGCAATGAAGAAATTAACCAAACATTAGATTGACATCCTTTTATTAAATTACGCTCTATTTTATATTTTTTATCCATTAAAGGAATATTTCTCCCCAAATCTATTATATAGTATATAATACTTTCTAAATCATTTTGAAAAATTTCAAAATCTTTAATAATATTATCTTGTATTATGTTAATATTGTTTATCATATAAATATTTAACAATTTTATCTAAGTTGTTTATACAAATATCTATTTCATTTTTTGTATTGTAAATTGCTAAAGATATTCTGCATAAGTCTGAAAATTTATAAAAATTCACTAATGGCATTGCACACATCATACCTGTCCTAATAATAATTCCTTTAGTATCTAATAAAATCCCAATATCCATACTATTAAGATTTTTTATTGAAAATGATATAATTCCACTTTGAGATTTTTGACTATTATCATTACCTATTATGTTAATATTATTTATTTTAGACAATTTATGATATAAATAATTATGTAGTTCTTTTATGTATAACTCAATATAATTTATACCAATCAAATTAATAAAATCAATTGCATATCCTAATGCAATTACATTACCTACATTAGGTGTTCCAGCTTCAAATATATATGGAATATCTGAGTATATTGAATTTTTATTAGTATAAACTTTTACAACCATGGAACCTCCAAACTGATAAGGGCGCATTAACTTTAAATACTTTTGTTTACCATAAAGTATACCAACTCCCATAGGACCATACATTTTATGAGAAGAAAATGCCAAAAAATCGCAATTTAATGCTTGAACATCAATTAAAATATGATTTACAGATTGAGCACAATCAATAAAAGTAGTTGCACCATAATGATGAGCTATATCTATTATTTCTTTTATAGAATTAATATGACCTGTAACATTGGTTACATGACTTATAGAAATTATTTTAGTTTTATAATTTATATTTTTTTTATAATCTTCAAAATCAAATTCTCCATTTAATTTACATTTAATGTAATTAATTTTAAAACCAACTTTTTTTGATAAATTTTGCCAAGGCAAAATATTTGAGTGATGTTCTGAAATACTTAATATAATATTGTCATTTTTACTTAGATGATCAGCAGCATAGGTTTGTACAAACATATTAATACTATCAGTAGTACCTTTAGTAAAAATTATTTCTTTATCACTATTTGCATTTATAAAATTTTGTACTTTGATACGAGTTTTTTCATAGTATTCAGTTGTTATATTTGATAAGCTATTAACACTTCTATGAATATTAGAATTATAATTTATATAATAATCTTTAATAGAATCTATTACACTTATTGGTTTTTGAGTTGTTGCAGCATTATCAAAATAAACCATATTATTGCCATTAATTTTCCTATCTAAAATTGGAAACAATGATCTTATATAATCAACATTGAATTTTTTATTAATTAAATTCATATTAAAAATATTCTTTTATCTTTTCCATTATAGTATTGCTAAATTGTTTATGCAATTTATCTACCATAGAATCTATATGAGCTAGTATAAGCAATTGAATAGATTTTTGATTATCAATGCAACGAGAATTCAAATAAAATAATAATGATTCATCTAAATATGAACTAGTAGCACCATGACTACATTTAACATCATCTGCATATATTTCTAATATTGGTTTTATATAAACATGATTGTTATCGCCTAAAATTATGTTAGAATTACTTTGATATGCCTTAGTTTTAATAGCATCTTTAAAAACCTTTATTTTTCCAGTAAATATTGTATTACTACTATTATTCAAGACACCTTTATAAAGTTGATTACTATTGCTATTAGGCTTTAAATGATTTACATTTACATAATTATTTATATAAGTATTTTCTATAGATGCAATATATAATCCATTAATTTCATTATTGCAATTATCTCCCAATAACTCAAAAGTTATTTTATTATATAAAAACTTATTATTTAATTCAATCATATTAGTTGATATAACAGAATCATCCATTTGACGAATAAAAATATTATTCATACTAAATGAATTTTTAATATCTGAATATATTCTAGAATAAGATATATTAGATTTTTCTTTGCATTCAATAAATGTTAAATCATTTATAAACATAGATACATGATCATAAGAATCAAATATTTCAACAATATCTATTTTTGTATTTATGTCAATATCTAATATCTTCCTTGGAGAAAAAATGTTATTTTTATCAGCATTATTATCAAATATATTATAAATAACAAGTGGTATTTTATTATTATAACTGGAATTTATTTTTATAAGCAGAGTATTAGTATTAATAGCAATATTCAAAGAAGCAAAATCATCTTTATATGATTTATTATAATATTTATTATAAATAATATTATTAACATTTTGAATATTTAATGTATTATTATTAAATATGGATGATACCTTATCACAAAAAATTCCATTAATAATAAAAATATAATTAGCTTTTAAATAATTAAAATTTAGATTATCAATTCTTTTTTTATCTATAGATTTTTTAATAAACTTATCATCGAATATTTCATAATTAGTATTGAATACGTCATTAAATTTTGTTTCTGATAAATTATTTAAACCAGATTTTTGAATTTTAAATATTTTATTATGATTAAAAACATTTTTACTTAAATGTTTATTAATAACTCTTTCAAATAAAGTTTCATTCATATACAAACACCATCTTTTATAGATTCATAACCTTGATTTTCTAATTTTATAGCTAAATTTTTATCTCCAGATTGAACTATTTTGCCATTATATAAAATATGAACATAGTCTGGAGTAATGTAATTTAATAAGCGTTGATAATGGGTTATTATAATAAATGATTTTTCTTTATCCCTAATATTATTAATTCCACTAGCAATTATTTTTAATGCATCTATATCTAACCCAGAATCTGTTTCATCTAAAACAGATAATATAGGAGATAGCATCATCATTTGTAATATTTCATTTCTTTTTTTTTCTCCTCCAGAAAAACCTTCATTAAAGTGTCTTTTAAGTAAATTATGATCAAAATTAATAGATTTAGCTTTACTTTTTAAAATTTTAATGAATTCACCTCCAGAATATTCTTTATATCCTTTATATTTTCTGTTTTCATTAACAGAAGTTCGTAAAAAATTCATCATGCTTAATCCTGGTATTTCAACAGGATATTGAAACGCTAGAAATAATCCCTTACAAGCTCTTTCATAAGTATTCATAGCAATTAAATCTTCATTATTAAACAAAATTTTACCTTTATCTATAGTGTAATTAGAATTACCTGTTAAAACAGATGAAAGAGTGCTTTTACCAGATCCATTAGGTCCCATAATAGCATGAATTTCTCCCTTTTTAATATCTAAATTTAAATTATTTAAAATAATTTTATCATTTATACTAACCTTTAAATCAGTGATTTTTAACATATTTATGAATATTTATATTAACCAATACTATTTTCTAATGTTATTGAAAGTAATTTCTGCGCTTCAACAGCAAATTCCATTGGTAAATGTTTTAATACTTCATGACAATATCCATTTACAATTAAAGCTATTGCTACTTCATCTGACATACTTCGTTGATTACAATAAAAAAGTTGCTCTTCTCCTATTTTCGAAGTAGTAGCTTCATGTTCAACTTTAGAATACTTGTTTTTAACAGATATATATGGAAATGTATGTGCTCCACAATTTGTACCAATTAACAAAGAATCACATTGTGTAAAATTACGAGATAAAGAAGCATTTTTTTCTATTGATACTAACCCTCTATAGCTGTTGTTGCTATATCCTGAAGAAATACCTTTAGATATGATTCTACTTTTAGTATTTTTTCCGATATGAATCATTTTTGTTCCAGTATCTGCTTGTTGATAATGATTTGTAACTGCAACAGAATAAAATTCTCCTTGAGAATTATCACCTTTTAATATTACGCTAGGATATTTCCAAGTTATAGAAGACCCTGTTTCTACTTGAGTCCAGGATATTTTAGAATTTTTTCCTAAACAAATACCTCTTTTAGTAACAAAATTATATATTCCACCTTTTCCATTAGCATCTCCAGGATACCAATTTTGAACAGTAGAGTATTTAACTTCTGCATTTTCTAATGCTACAATTTCCACTACAGCAGCATGTAATTGATTTTCATCTCTTTGAGGAGCAGTACATCCCTCTAAATAACTAACATACGATCCTTCATCTGCTATTATTAAAGTACGTTCAAATTGACCAGTATTAATTGCATTAATACGGAAATAAGTAGATAATTCCATAGGGCATCTTACTCCTTTAGGTATATAAACAAAAGAACCATCAGAAAATACAGCAGAATTTAAAGAAGCGAAAAAATTATCATTTTTAGGTACAACCATGCCTAAATATTTTTCAACTAATTCACTATGATTAATAATAGCTTCATTTATAGAACAAAATATTATACCTATTTCATTTAATTTTTCTTTATAAGTAGTAAAAACAGAAGTTGAATCAAATACAGCATCTACAGCTACTCCTGACAATATTTTTTGTTCTTCTAAAGAGATGCCTAATTTATCAAATGTTTTTCTTATTTCAGGATCTACATCATCTAAGCTCTTAATATTATTATTTTTTTTTGGTAGAGCCATACATTTTATATTCTGATAATCAATACTCTCATATTTAATATTAGCCCAATGTGGCTCTTTCATTTTTTTCCAAATATGAAAAGATTTTAATCTCCATTTTAATATATTATCAGGTTCTTTTTTTTTATTAGAAATAAAGCGTATAACATCTTCATTTATTCCTACATCAGAATATTCTGTTAATACATTACTATTAAATCCATATTTATAATCAGAATCTACAAGATTATCTATATATTGTTGATCTTTGCTAGACATAATAAATTATTTGTATATAAGATAGTCATAATATGACACTCTAAATATATATATATTTTTTCAAAAAAATGTATATTTTATATATAAAAAATACTTAATACAGTATCTCCATATTTCTTAGTTTTTATTAAAAAATTATTTTTGAAATTAAATTTATAATAATGTTCGATAATATACCAAGATTTTTTATTCAATGGATTGTTAAAAACAATATTATTAATAATATTTATATCATGTATTTTAGAATAAGGAGGATCTATATAAATGATATCATATTTATATTTTTGATTTTTTATAAATTTTATAGCATCAGATTTTATAATGTTTAAGTTATATATTTCTAATATTTTTTTACATTTTTTAATAAAGTTAATACAATTGACATTATTGTCTACAGAAGTAGCCTCAATACATTCTCTAGATATAAATTCTAATGCTATATTACCTGTACCAGAGTATAAATCTAAAATTGTGGATTTTTTGATATCAATACAATTATTCATTATATTGAAAATACTTTCCTTTACTAAAGATGTAGTAGGCCTTATATTAATGTTTTTGTAATTAATATTAAAATTTTTATAAATTCCATTTATTATTTTCATATTTCATACTATTTCATTATCATGAATATATTATACTTATAAATATATTATAAATAATGAATTTTAAAGAATATATACATATAAATAAAAATAGATTTATAAATGAATTGAAAGAATTTCTTTCAATAAAATCTATAAGTGCATTAAAAGAAAATATTCAGGATATGCATAAAGCTGTTAATTTTTTAAAAAAAAAATTAATTGAGGTTGGTATTAATAACATTAAATTATACTCTACAAACAATATACCTATATTATATGGAGAAAAAATAATTGATCAAAAATTACCTACAATATTAATTTATGGACACTACGATGTACAACCTATAGGTCCAATAAACTTATGGGATTCCGATCCTTTCAAGCCAATTATTAAATATACTAATATTCATGATCAAGGTGCTATTTTTGCTAGAGGAGCAACTGATGATAAAGGACAACTATATATGTATATAAAAGCATTAGAAATTATAAATTATTATAATATTTATAATTTCAATATAAAAATTATTATTGAAGGAGAAGAAGAAATTGGATCAAATGAATTGAAAAAATTAATTATTAAAAATCCTGAATTAATAAAATCTGATTATGCTTTAATTTCAGATACTTCTATGATTGATAAAAATATTCCTGCTATTACAGAATCTTTAAGAGGTATTATGGCTATGGAAATTGAAATTAGTAATCAACAAAATAAAGATCTTCATAGTGGAATATATGGTGGATTAATCATTAATCCTGTTAATATTTTATCTAATATTATTTCAAATTTGTCCAATTTAAAAGGAGAAACAAATATTCCTTTTTTTTATAAAAATGTTCTTAATTATAATTCGTTTAACAAGAATAATACAAATAAATTATTATTACCCTCCATAGATGTAAATGGTTTATGTGGAGGATATTTCAAGGATGGGATAAAAACAATTATACCCCACAAAGGATTAGCTAAAATATCTATAAGAACAGTTCCAAATCAAAATTATGATTTTATATATGACAATATAGTTAAATATATAAATAGTATTTTGCCTGTAGATATTTCTTTAAAAACAACAAAATATCAAGGAGCTAATCCTGTTCTTTTAAAGAAAAATTCTAAAATATATGAAGTAGCAACCAATGCATTGAAAAAAACTTATAAAGTGAATACAGTGCAATCTATATATGGAGGAGGAAGCATACCAATAGTTGATATATTACAAAATAAATTAGGAATAAATGTTCTTTTATTAGGATTTGGATTGGAATCGGATGATGCTCACGCACCTAATGAACATTATGGAATTGATAATTATTTAAAAGGTATTGAAACTATATTATATATTAATAAATATATCAGCTTTTAACAATTAGCATGTTACTAATGAATTCATTTATGGCAATAGCAGTAACTTTAGGTAATTCATCATACTTATTATATAAACTGATTTTTGCAATATTAATCATATTACTATCATCTAATGACTCATTATTAGAAGAAATTTCTGATATTTGTTCTTCTATTTC
>CP063811.1:174943-201033 GCA_022818785.1 Bacteroides sp. | reverse complement strand
TTTTTTTTTGTAAATCTAAATATTCAGATCTTTTATATATAGCAACAATAGATTTATATAAATTTCCTGTTATTTGTGAAATTTCTTTAATATCACGAGTAATAACTTTTTTTTCTATATTATTATATTTAGACATATATTTAATCAAATTACAATTTTTTTTGTACTATATAAATATAAAAACATTAGATGTAAATAAAATTAATACAGTACAAATTTAAAATATAAATAAATTATTAGTTTATCTTTTCAGAATTATTATCTGATTTTTTATCAGTTACAGAATTTTGTTTTTTTATAAAGTTAATTGCTTCTGCCAAAGTTTTATTGAATGATTCAAAATCTTCTTTATAAACAAAAATTTTATGTTTAATAAATGTTCCATCTTCAAATCTTTTTTTGCTTTCCGTAATAACTATATAGCAATCGTTATTTTTAGTTGATCTTACATCAAAAAAATAAGTTCTTTTACCTGCTCTAATTCTTTTAGAAAATAAATCTCTATTATTATTATCAAATTCTCTCATTATATCTTAATTTAGTGTGAAGTTATTGGGTCAAATTTAATATATATTTTAAGAAAAAACAAAATATAACACATATTAATATGAAAATTAATTTTAATAAAGTCAATATAGACAAAAGTTGGATCAATATTATCCATAAAGAATTAAATAGTCCGTATATAATTGAATTAAAAAAATTTTTATATAATGAAATAAAAAACAATATCATATATCCAAAATGTCAAAATATTTTTTGTGCATTTCAGAAAACTACATTTGACGATATTAAAATTGTGATTTTAGGACAAGACCCCTATCATAATTTTAATCAAGCAAATGGACTCGCTTTTTCAGTAAATGATCATATTAATATACCACCTTCATTATTAAATATTTATAAAGAAATAGCTAATGATATTATAGGTTTTAAAATTCCTAAATCTGGCAATTTAACTAAATGGGCTTTACAGGGAATTTTACTACTAAATAGTGTTTTAACTGTTAGAAAAAATATGCCTGGATCACATCAAAATAAGGGTTGGGAAATATTCACCGATAATATAATACATTATATATCTCAAAATAAAAAAAATATAATTTTTTTATTATGGGGCAAATATGCTGCTTCAAAAGGAAAACTTATAGACAAAAAGAAACATTATATTTTTTATGCTGCTCATCCATCTCCTTTATCTGCACATAAAGGATTTTTTGGATGTAATCATTTTTCTAAATCAAATAGAATACTAAAACATAGTAATAAATCTATAATAGACTGGCAAATATAAGTTCATTATTTTTATTATATTCTTTTATCCAATAAAATTTAAAAAAATAATTATTTAATTGATTTATGATGGAAAATTTTAATTATAAAAAATCTTTAGACGAAATTAATTCATCTATAAGCATAGAGAATAAAAGTAATAAATTTAAAAAAATAATTTCATTTTTAGGTCCTGCATATTTAATTGGAGTTGGATATATAGATCCAGGAAATTGGGCAACTGATTTAGCTAGTGGTAGTTTATTTGGATATAAATTGATATGGGTATTAATTATATCTAATATTATTGCATTATATATGCAACATTTAAGTGCTAGAATAGGTATTGTCAAAGGAATGGATTTGGCACAATTATCAAAATATATATATTCTTATTATATTAACATAATATTATATGTATTAGCTGAATTATCTATTATAGCAACTGATTTATCAGAAGTTATTGGAATGGCAATTGGATTAAAATTATTATTTGGAATACCTATTTATATAGGTATTTTTATAACTCTTTTTGATACTTTATTAATATTGATATTTTTTAACAAAAATGTAAGATTAATGGAATTGTTTATAATTTTAATGATTTCTATAACAGGTATATCATTGTTTTTACAAGTTTTCCTATCTAAGCCAGATATAAAAGAAATTATTTTAGGAATTGTACCATCTAAATTGAATTATGATTCATTATATATATCAATAGGAATTATAGGAGCTACTGTTATGCCTCATAACTTATATTTACATTCATCATTAGTACAAACTAGAATTGTAATAAAAGATTATAAACATATTAAAGAAGCTATTAAATATAATTTAATAGATACTACCATAGCTCTTAATATCGCATTTTTTATTAATATGTCTATAATGATACTATCTGCGTCTATATTTTTTAAAAATAATATTTATGTAGATTCTATAGAATCAGCTTATTATTTGATTAATCAGTTAGGGTATTTTGCTCCTATATTATTTGCAATAGCATTAATTGCTTCTGGACAAAGTTCTACTATAACAGGAACATTAGCAGGTCAAATTATAATGGAAGGATATTTAAATATTAAAATAAGACCTTGGATAAGAAGATTGATTACAAGATCTTTTGCAATATTACCTTCATTATTTATAATAATTTATTTTGGAGAAAATTACATAAATCAACTTTTGATTTTTAGTCAAGTCATTTTAAGTTTACAATTGGGATTTGCAATTATTCCACTTATTTATATAAATAGCAGTTATGATTTAATGAAAAAATTTACTATTAACAAATGGCAAATTTTAATGTCATATTTTTTATCATCTATAATAATATTTTTTAATATATCTCTTATCATTATGAATATCATGACTTTTAATTATAATACTAAAATTTATTGTTTTATATTGATATTAATGATATTCAGCATATTATTTATGGTATATATACTTTTATATCCATTTTTTAAAAAAATTAAGCCAAAACAATAATATGAATTTTACTATAAAAAATAAAAAGAATTTTTATAATTATAATATCATAAAATCATATATAGCTGGTATTGTATTAAAAGGTTCTGAAATAAAATCAATAAGAAAAATGCAAGTTTCTATTAGTGAATCTTTTTGTTTTATTCGTAATAATATTGTTTATATTAAAAATATGTTTATTGCTAATTATATACATTCATCATCATTAGATCAACATGATACTAAGAGAGATAGAATATTATTATTAAATAAAAATGAAATAAAATCAATAAACAATAATATTGTTAATAAAAAATTATCGCTAACTCCATTAGAGCTTTTTTTCAATAAAAATAATTATGTTAAAATTAAAATAGGATTGTCCAAAGGAAAAAAATTATATGATAAAAGAAATCTTATTAAAGAAAGAGAAATAAAAATATCCTTACAGAAATTACATAATTTTTCATGAAAAAATGTATTAATATACTATCTAAATCTGTTTATTGTAAAATTGCAGCAGGTGAAATAATATATGATACTTCATCTATATTAAAAGAATTAATAGAGAATTCTATAGATGCAAATTCCAATATTATTAAAATTATTATTAAAGATTATGGCAAAACTTTAATTCAAATAATTGATAATGGTAATGGTATGTGCTATGATGATGCATTAATATGTTTTAAACGTTATACAACTTCTAAAATATTATACTTTAGTGATTTATTAAAAATAACAACTCTAGGTTTTAGAGGAGAAGGATTATTTGCAATATCTTCTATTGCTGATATTACATTAAAAACATCTCAATCAAATAATATTAAAGGTATTTCATTATTTATTAAAAATGGTAATTTACTTAAAAAAGAGTTTTGTTATTGTAGCAAAGGAACATCTATTGCAGTTGAAAATATATTTTTTAATATGCCTGCTAGACGAAAATCTTTGTCAAATAATAAAACAGAATTTAACAAAATTTTAGAAGTATATAAAATATTTGCAATTTCTAATCCAAAAATTAATTTTTATTTTTATCATCAAGATAAGCTTATATCATTTTTCAAACAAGAAAATTATATAAATAGAATTAATAATGTTTTAAAAGACAAATATGTATCTAAATTAATTTTTTTTAATGATAAGCAAAATGATTTTTATGTAAAAGGTTGTATTAGTAAGCCTAATTTTAAATTAAAAAAAAATTTAAATACATATTTATTTGTCAATAATAGGTTTTGCAAAAATAAAAAAATACACAATTTAATAAGTAAATTGTATAAATCATTTTTATATAATAAAAATTTTATATATATAATATTTATATTTACAGATTCTATAAATATAGATTTTAATATTAATCCTGATAAATCAAAAATAGAATTTCATAATAATGAAATAATTACTAAACTGATACATAATATAATACAAAAAAATATAGGACAATATAGTTGGACATTAGATAGTAATTTTGAATTGAATAACTTTTTTGAAAAAAAAAACAGTTACAAAATAACAATAGATAATCAAGACATTATATCATCTAATTATAATTATGCAATAATTGATCAATTAAAAAAATTTGTAAAAAATAATAAAAATGAAATTAAAAGTTATCAATTATATAATAAATATATTATAATTAACTTTGGTCAAAATATGATATTTATAAATCAAAAATTAGCACATCAAAAAATATTATATGATCAATACATATATAATATTCATAATAATAATATTAAATCAAATAATATATTTTTGCCTTTTATTTATACAATAAATTATTTTGTCTATAAATTATTTAATAAGTATAAATATATATTAAATAATATAGGATTTTTTTATGATCTTAGAAATGAAAATCAAATATCAATTAAAAAATTGCCAAATGATATTTTTTATATAAATAATTTAGATAGTTTTGTGAAAAAGTTGATTGCATTTTTTGATAAAAAGTCATTACAATATGATATAATAAAAGCTGAATCAATTATTGAAAACATTTCTATTGATGATGATTATATATTAAATAATTTCCAAAGAAATTACATAATAAAAAAATTATTATTATCTAAAGATAGTATAATAGGTATAAATTCAACTTTAGTAATTAATATATTGAAATTAACAACTATAGAAAACATACTTCAAATAAAATGAATAATATATTTAATTTACAAATTACTCCAGCAGTCAAAAATATATTATATATTAATATAATGTGTTATTTATTAATTAATGTAATAGATTATGATTTATTGATCTATAATTTTGGAGCTTTTTATTTTAATTCTTTTAGATTTAAAATATGGCAAATAATTACTTACACGTTTATACATTATGACATTTATCATCTTATTTTTAATATGTATGCGTTATTAATTTTTGGTCAAAAATTAGAAGATAGATGGGGGACATTGAAATTTCTTCAATACTATATTTATACAGGAATAGGAGCATTAGTATTGCATATGTTATTTATTGGATTAAAAATAAAAAATATTACAGGATGTTTTATAATAAATGAATTTAGTCATATTCCCCAAAGTGTATTTGATATATATAATATACCATTAATAGGCTCTTCAGGAGTTATATTTGGATTATTGACAGCATTTAGTTTATATTTTCCCAATTATTATTTACAAATAATTTTATTTCCTATACCAATAAAATCAAAATATTTTATAATGATATATATGTTATTTGAATTATATTTAGGAATATATAATTTTAATGGAGATAAAATTGCTCATTTTGCTCATATTGGTGGTATATTTTCTGGATATTTGATAATTAAATTATGGAATATTATTAATTATTAATTATTACAATTATTTAGAAAATTCTCTCTTTAAAAGAGTTCTTAGTTCTAATAATGAAATATTAGAATATAATTTTCCATCTTGAGCATATGATATTTGTCCACTTTCTTCAGATAATACAAGAGCAAATGAATTTATAACTTCAGATATTCCAATAGCTGCTCTATGTCTTAATCCAAAATTAAGAGGTATTTGTGTGTTAGAAGTTAAAGGCAAAATGCAACTAGCATATATAATTCTATGATTAGAAATAATAACTGCACCATCATGTAAAGGAGAATTTTTGGCAAAAATACTTTCTAAAAGTCTTTTAGATAAAACAGAATCTATAAGTTCTCCATTATTAAAAGAATCACTATAATTAATATTAGGAATGAATATCATTAACATTCCTGACTTAGATATTTTCATACTACGTATTGAATCTATAATAGGTCTTATTTTATCATAATTAATATCTGACATTTTCTTTGGAAGAATGAAATTTATCCATTTAATAGTTTTTTTGTTTAAAAAATTACGTCCTATAACCAATAAAAATTTTCTAATTTCTTCTTGAAAAACAATAATTAATGCAATTATACCAACATTTGATATTTGACTAAATATATTAGTCATTAATTTCATTTTTAATACTCTAACTATTAGATTAAAGCAAAGTATTATTGACATTCCTATCATTATGTTTAAAGCTATAGTTCCTCTTATCAGTCTTATAAAAATGATAATTATTGTTATCACTAATAAAAAATCTATTATATCTAATAGTCTTATTTTATATATCAAATTGTTATATAGCATTATAATTTAAATTGTAACATTTTTAAAAAAATATTTTTACATTCCATAGCTTCTTTAAAATCATGTACTCTTAATATAGAAGCGCCTTTAAATAAGGATATCATATGCATTATAGTGCTTGCATTTAATGTATTTTGATATGGTTTATATTGCAATATTTTATTAATCATCGATTTTCTTGATATTCCTACCATTATAGGTAAATTAAATTTTTGAAAGAAATTAAGATTAGAAATAATTTCAAAATCAAAAATATAATTTTTTGTAAATCCTATACCAGGGTCTATTATAATTTTATTAAGTCCACAATTTTTTAGCATTAATATTTTATTATTAAAATAAATATTTATGTCATTTAAAATATAATTTTTTTTATATAAAATACTATGTTTATGAACATTGTAAATACTATCTTTTATGTACATTAATACAAATTGTATATTGGAATTTTTAATATTTTCAAAAATTTTTTTATTCATATTACCTCCTGAAACATCATTTATAATAGTAAATCCACTATCTATTGCCATTTGAGCTATTTGCCATCTAAATGTGTCTATTGAAAAAATTATTTTTGTAGAAAAATTATTGTATATATACTTCAATATTGGTTTTAAATATTTTTTTTCATTTTCATATGATATTATATTTGTATAAGGATTTGTTGCGCAAGCACCTATATCAATAATATCTACTTTATTAGATATCATTTCTTCTATTCTTTTTATTATTTCTTTTAAAATAGAGCTTCTCCCTATTGAGCAATAGGAATTACTTGTTATATTGATAATACCCATAATACTAGGTATTTTTTGAGTAAAAGTATTTGTCATATTTATTTAAAACAATTTTTTTGATAAAATCATATATTTTATATTTGAATAATTATAATAAAGGAAAAATTAATTAAAAATGATACAAAAAATTATTAATGAATTATCTTGGAGAGGAATATTAAATAATTATTCAAATAATACAAATAAAATTATAGACAAAAAAATCACATTATATCTTGGAATTGATCCTACAGCTGATTCACTTCATATTGGGCATATGATTCAATTGATAACTTTAATGCATTTTGCTAAGCAAAATAATAATGTTATCATTTTAATAGGGAATGCAACAGGAATTATAGGAGATCCATCATTTAAAAAACATGAAAGACCATTAATGGAATATCATTGTATTATGAACAATACAATTAAGATAGTACATCAAATACGCAAAATATTTTCTAATGTAATTAATAATAATAACATTAAGATTGTATATAATAATGATTGGATGAAAAATTATAAATTGATTGATTTTATTAGAGATATAGGAAAAAATATAAATATTAATTATATGATTGCAAAAAATTCTGTAAAAGATAGAATGAAATATGGTCTATCTTTTACAGAATTTACATATCAATTAATACAAGGATATGATTTTGTTTTCCTATATAAGGAATATAATTGTATTCTTCAAATAGGAGGATCAGATCAGTGGGGAAATATAACTACAGGTATAGATATAATTAAAAAAATATATAAAAATCCTGTTTTTGGCATTACAACTAATATTTTAACAGATTCTTCTAATAAAAAAATTGGTAAAACAGATAGTAATGATATTATTTGGTTAGATAAAACTAAAACATCAATTTATAATTTTTATCAATATTGGATTAACATAGATGACATTACAGCTTTAAAATGTATAAAAATGATGACCTTTTTATCTAAAGAAGAAATTGATAATTTAAGCTATATAAGTTCAAAATCACCACAAAAAAAGATAATTCAATTAAAATTATCTGAAATTTTAATAAAATATTTGCACTCTGATATTGAATATCAAAATATTAGATATATTTCTAATCTATTATTTTCAAAACATACAGATTTAAAAGAAATTTTTTGTGAAAAAACAATACCAATATTTAAAGAAATTTTCGATAATTATATACCATATGATATTATTAATAATAATATAGATGTGCTTAATTTTTTATTTTTACATACGGATATTAAAAATACTAAATCAGAATTTAAAAAACTTATTAATAATAAATCTATTTACATAAATAATATTTTAATAGATAATTATAAATTTGTTATTAATATTAAAATGGCATTTAAGGGAAAATACTTTTTTATAAAAAAAGGTAAAAAATGTTGTAGTATATGCATAATTAAATAATTTTTTATTAAATGAATATAGTATTTATGTGCAATTCTGATTTTGCAATTCCATCTTTAGATATTTTATATAAACAGCAATATAATATTGTTGGACTATTAACTAAAAAAAATTCTAAATTTAATACTAAAAATAGTTTTTATAGAATAATCAAAAAATATTGTGATGATAAAAACATTAATTTTATAACTTACGAATATTTAAATTTCAATTATTCTTTAATAAATCAATTGAAACATCTTAGGCCGGATATATTTATTGTAATTTCATTTGAAATATTGCCTTCTATTATATTTCAAATACCTAAAAAAGGTTCTATCAATTTACATCCCTCTTTATTACCTAAATATAGAGGTGCAGCACCTATAAATTGGGCTATAATTAATGGAGAAAAAAATACTGGATTGACAACATTTTTTATAAATAATAAAATTGATCAAGGAGATATAATTTCTCAAATAAATATTGAAATTAGCAAATATGATAATTACAGTACTTTATATGAAAAATTAAAATATTTAGGAGCAAATTTAATTGTTAAATCTATCAATAAAATATATCATGATAATTTTAAGGGTATCCAACAATCATTTTGCAAAAAAAATGATATAAATTTTATTGCACCTAAAATATTTCCTAAAGATTGCTGGATTAATTGGAATAGTAATTGTAAAAATATTATCCATTTTATTAATGGATTAAGTATGTATCCTGGAGCTAGGACTATCTTTGAAAATACAATAATGAAAATATTTAAAGCAGATTATAATATTGTAAAGCACTATATAAAACCAGGTACTATTAATACTGACTATAAAAATTTTATCAAAATAGCTTCTTTAGACGGATATATTAATATTGTTGAACTACAAATATCAGGTAGAAAAAAAATGAATATTAAAAATTTTATAATTGGATATTATAAAAATAGATAATGAATAAAAATATAAATGATATTTTATATCAATATTATAGTTATTATAGAGTTAATATATTTCAAAAAAAAGTTATCAATTCTATAATATTAGAAAAAAAGGATACTATATCAGTATCATCAAATGATTGTAATAATAAATATATATACTATAAAATTTTTAATATTTTTGAAGATGGAATTTGTATAATAATTACTTGTTTGGATTTATATATACAATCAAGATTTAATAAATTAAATAACGAAAATTACATTTATCTCTATAAAGAGAATAATAATGATTTTATTAGAAATAATATTTTGAATGGAAAAAATAAAATTATTTATATATCTCCTTATATTTTATACGATGAAAATACAATACAATTTATAAAAAAAATAAGATCAAATCTCATTATAATAGATGAAGCGCATTATATAATTGAATGGTCAAATATATATAAACCTATATATAAAAATTTATATATATTGAAAAGTATTTTGCCTAAAATTCCTATACTTGCCTTATCTTCTAATGTTAATTTAGATATAGCTAAAGAAATAGGACATAATATTAATTTGAATAATCCATATATATTTATTGAAGATAAGGTAAAAAATAATACTTATATAAAAGTAATACAAACTAACAAAAAATTAGATATTATATTAAAATTATGTAATAGATTAAATGGAAGCGGAATAATATATACTGATACAAAAACAAAATCAAAAATAATTAGCGAATTTTTAACAAACAATAATATTAATAATTTGTATTATGATTTTGAATATGATATAAAAAAAAAATTTTCTATTTATAGAAAATGGTATTATGATTATGTAAAAATTATAATATCTAATAATCCTTTTAGTATTAATATTGATAAAAAAAATATTCAATTTTTGATATATTATGATTTTCCATATACAATGTTATATTATGTTTATACAATTGATATATTAAGAAATAATAGTAAAAAATCATTTGCAATTTTATTATATGAAAATATAGATTTCTTAGAAAGAAAAAATAATATTAATAATACATTTTTTATTGACAATAAATATAGTCATATTAAAATATATAATTATTTAAATTATTATTTGAATAATAACATTTATTTAAATAATAATTCAGCGTACAATTTTGTATTGAAAGATTTTGCTATGAAATATAGCTTAAATGAATATAAAGTGCTAAACACTATCAATATCTTAATAAGAGAGGGTTTGATATCCTATAAAATTATAGATTATTCATTTTTTAAAATTAAAATAGTGGTAAATTATAATTATCTATTAAACATTTTATTAAAAAAACATAAACATAGAAAAATTATTGATTATATAGTTAGATATTATGGCGGTAAAATATTTTATGAATATGTTTTTTTTGATGAAAAAAAAATATCAAAATATTTTTCAATACAAAAAGATTTTTTACTACAATCATTAAAATCTTTAAAAGATCAAAATATAATCAAATATATAAATTTTAATAAAATAGGAAATATTGAAATAATATATAAGATATTAAAATATAAATTATATATATCACATATTGATGATATATATAATAAATTAAAAATAAAGTCAATTAATGAATTAAAAAATATTAATAAATATATTACAAGCAATATCTGTAGAAGACATCATATAAACTTATATCTATATAATCAAAATTTTTTTAAATGTAATAATTGTGATATTTGTCATAAAATATAAAATTATATAAAATTATTACACATTTTAATATGATGGCAAACTGCTGTAGCTAATGCATCTGTAGAATCTAATTTTGACAAAATATTTACATTAATAATATTTTGCAATATATATTTTACATGCAATTTATTAGATTTACCGTTCCCTGTTATCGATTGCTTAATAGCAGTAGGACTATATTGAAATATTTCAGATTTAGAATATACTGAAGCTGCTATAACAGCGCCTAAAACCATATTTAAAGTACTAGTTACTTTAACATTTTTCCCATAAAAGGGGCTTTCAATTGCAATAGAACAAGGATTATATTCTTTTATAATATTTTTTACGTTTATATATATATTTTGTACTCTGATATATATGTTATGTTTTTTTTGAAAACTCCAATACCCGCATTTAATATATTGAATTTTATCACTGTATGATTCAATTAAACCATATCCCATTATATATGTTCCAGGGTCAATACCTAATATAATTTTGTTCATATAATACTAATTTTCTTTATAGCATTTATAAATGATGCTATATTAGTATCTATTTTAATAGATTTTTTTTCTTTATTAATACATTTTAAAAGTCTTTCAGGAATTTCAATTTTTATATTTAAATAATTATCAATTAAATCTTTAAATTTAGAATAATGAGCTGTAGAAAAAAATATATTATTAATATTATAATTTCCAATGTTATTATATTTTTCTAATCCTAGAAATCCTATAGAACTATGAGGATCTAATATATATTTGTATTTTTTATATACAAATTTAATTGCCTTTATAGTTTCTAAATCTGTAAAAGAATATCCATTAATAACTTTTTTAATTTCATCTAAGTTATAATTAAATAAATCTATTATTCTTATAAAATTACTTGGATTTCCAACATCCATAGCATTACTAATAGTTAATTGAGATTTTTTAGGTATAAAATTGCCAGTTCTAAGATAAATAGGTACTACATCATTAATATTTGAAGAAGCTATAAATTTTTTTATAGGTAATCCCATCTTATATGCCATAATACCAGCTGTTAAATTTCCATAATTTCCACTAGGAATCGATATTACTATATCTTTTGATTTATCTTTTATTAAAGAATAAGCATAAAAATAATAACACACTTGAGGTAAAATTCTTGCTATATTAATTGAATTTGCAGTTGTTATATTATATTTGTTAGTTAATTGCTTATCTTTCAATATTCCTTTTAACATTGCCTGACAATCATCAAATGTACCATCAACTTCTATCGCATGAATATTTTCATTTAAAGTAGTTAATTGCTTTTCTTGTATGAAGCTTATTTTATTACTAGGATATAATAAAAAAACTTGAGTGTTTTTTAATTGATAGAATCCATCTGCCACTGCACTACCAGTGTCTCCAGAAGTAGCAGATACTATAGTTGTAATACAATCATTGTTTAAATATGATATTATTTTTGCTAAAAATCTTGCTCCAAAATCTTTAAATGCTAATGTAGGACCATGAAACAATTCAAAACAAAACAAATTTTTATCTAATTTTTTTAAATTTAATGGAAAATTAATAGAATTATTTATTATCTTTTTAAGATCGTAATATGGTATAGATCCATCTAAAAATATATTAGAAATATATAAAAATATTTCCTGTAAATTGTATTTATCAATTTTAGATATAAATTCATGATCTATTTTATGAATTATTTCTGGTATTAAAAGTTCATTATCAGGTCCTAAAGGATTTAGAACAGCTTCTTTAAAAGAATATTTTACATCTTGATTCTTTTTATATATACTAACAAATTTTATCATTATAAGAATATTTATGATACCAATATTTTAGCACCTTTATTATTAATATTAGAAATTAACATTTTAGTTTTAATATTTTTTTTTAAAAATCCTTTTTGAATGGATTGGCCTATTTTTTTAATATTATCAATACCAATAGCAAATACTGAAGGACCAGATCCACATATACTAAATCCTAAAGCTCCATTATCAATGGCATTTTTTTTAATATTATTATATCCAGGAATTAAAAGAGATCTTGCGGGTTCTATAATAAAATCATTCATAGATTTACATATTATGTTTATATCACCTTTCATCAATCCTACAATTAATGAAGCTAAATTCCCTAATTGATTTACTATATCTTTTAAAGGATAATAATCTTTCAATATTTTTCTAGAATAATAAGTTGGTAAATCTAAATTTAATGGATATACAATCACACAATTAATTTTAATTGGACATTTTATTGGTATAATATCTAATGGATTGTAACTTCTAATAATAGTTATACCACCCATTAATGATGGAGCCACATTATCTGCATGATTTTTCCCTGATATAACTTTTTCTGATTCCATTAATATTGGAATCATATTTTCATAACTTACATTGGTATTCAACAAATAATTAATTGCTTTAATAGCTGCTACAGCACTAGCTGCACTAGATCCTAAACCACTACAAATAGGCATGTTTTTTTTTATCTTTAATTCTATTTGAATATTGTTAATATTTAAATATTTTAAAAAATTTTTTGCAGTTATACCAGCAGTGTTTTTTAAAGGATCATAAGATAAAACATTATCATCTCCAGTTATATTACTTATTATAATATTATTATTTCCTTTATAATTTACAGATTTTATAGTAGCCTCTACTGTATCTCCTATATCATCAATTGCAAAACCAATTATATCAAAACCACATGAAAAATTTGCAATTGTAGCTGGAGCAAAAACTTTTACTGAATCATTTTTAAACATATATAATTATTTATTACTTATTTGCAAAATATCCGACAAAATACCTAAAGAAGTAACATCAGCACCAGCACCAGGTCCTCTAATTATTATGGGATTATTATTATAGGTTTGTGTTTTAAATAAAATTATATTATCACTACCTGATAAATTAAAAAATGGGTGATCATTATTAACATATGTTAATTTAACATATACTTTATTTTTTTCTAAAACAGCTATATAACGCAATTTTAAGTTATTATTGATTGCTTGTGTATATTTTTTATGGTAAAAATCATCCATTTTTTTTAAACAATGAAAAAAATTTTCTAACCCACTAGACTTTATACATTCTTCTGTAATAAGTGGTTGCAAATCAATATCTGATAACTCAATTTCCATACCTATCTCTCTAGCTAAAATTAGTATTTTACGTGCAACATCTAACCCTGTTAAATCATCTTTAGGATTAGGTTCACTATATCCTTTTTCATGAGCTATTTTAACTGCTTCACTAAATTTTATTTTATTACTTAATATATTTATGATATAACTAATGGTTCCTGACAAAACAGCTTCAATTTTAATAATAGGATCATTAACTTTTATTAAAGCTTTTAATGTACTAATAATTGGTAATCCTGCACCAACAGTTGTTTCATATAAAAAACTGGCTTTATTATTTAATTTATGAACTGTTTCATGTATTTGTTTATATATAGAATATAATGAAGAGTTTCCATTTTTATTAGGAGTAACTATAGATATTTTATTATCTAAAATATGTTTATAATTATGAATAATATTAGCATCAGATGTACAATCTATAAAAATACTATTACTAAATTTTTCTTTATTGCTAATCATACTTTCAATAAAAGTATTAATATTTAATTTTGTATCATTTAATAATGATATTATATCACTTTTTTGTTCAAAATTATCAATCAAACAATTATTATTGCTAATAATCATATTTTTACTATTAGTTATACCGACTAAATTTAGTTGAATATTATCTCTTGAATATAAATTGTTTTTATTTAATTTTAATAAATCAATTAATTTTGAGCCAATAAGACCGATACCAACTATATATATAGCTATTTTTTTTGTATAATAATTGTCTATTCTTCTATGAAGAAATCTTTTAATTTTATCTATTGTATTATAATCTATATTATTAGGTAATAATATAGAAACATTATTATCTATTGTATTTTGTATAATATCATTAATTTTTATTTTCATTTTTTTACAAAATGCAATAAAATCATTTTTATTTAATTTATTAAAATTTTTTACTACAAATAAAAACTCTGTATTTTTAATTATACTTATATCCGAAATATATTTAATATTTAATTTTTTTAAAAAATTAAATATTAATCTAGAATTTTTTGGATTTGATTGTATATAATAATAATTTTCATCATATAATGATTTATAAATATTAATGTTATATTTTTCATCAATATCATATACGTATTTTTTTATTTCTTGATAAGAACCATTTATTTTAAATTTTATAAAAGATACAATACGTTCTATAAATAATGAATCAAAATTTTCATTAGATTCAATATTACCATTTATTTTAATAATTTGTTTAAAAAATTTATTGTGTATTTGAAATGGTATTCTATATTTATTTAAATCATTACATAGAGATAAATAGTTTATATCTATAAAAACATTATTAATAATACTATTATGTATATTATGATTTATATTTATAATATCATTATTATCATTTGAAATTTTTATAAAATTAACATAATATTTCTTATAAAAATTAATAGAACTGATATCAATATATTTACATATTAATTTAGATAATTTATAATTTGCTTTATCTTGTAAAGATAAAATATTGTTATTATTATTGTAATCAAATTCTGATATACCAGGTATTATATATATTTTCTTTTTGCTTGTTTTTCTAATAAAATCAATAATTAAATCTTTTTTATATATTTTATTAGATAATATATTTAAATATTCATTATGTATTTTTTTATGCAGCAGTATATAATGTATCAATAGAACATCTATATGATTTATATTTTGTCTTATCTTATCAAATAATGATTTATTAATCTCTTCTAGAGAATAAATAATATTTGCTATATCTAATACTTTATTAAGTATTATTTTAATTTGAGCTATAACAATTGATTGATATATTACAGGTATAAATTTTTCTATTACATTAATATAATATTTTTCCAAATTATTAATAGTATATATATATATATCATTTTTATTAAGTAAAAATTTATATATATTTTTAATACTTATATTTGATAGATTAAAATTAGAAAATATAATTATTATAGAATAACTTTTAAATCTAAAAATAGAATCAATTTCTTCGATAAAGTTTTTAATACTTTTATTATTCGAAATATAATCAGAATCAAAATGCAATATTTTCATATTAAATACAGGCAAAATTAATTTATTTATTCTACTAATATACAGAAATATCTAAGATCATAATTCATATGAGTGATATCAATTAATATAATTATAATTATATTATTTTTTTATTTTTTTTTGTAAAGATATTATTGCATCAATTAATGCTTCAGGTCTAGGAGGACACCCTTGAACATATATATCAACAGGTATAATTTTATTTACACCTTTTAAAACATGATATCCATAATTAAAATATGGACCACCGCAATTGGAACAAGATCCCATTGATATAACATATTTAGGAGATGGCATTTGGTTATATAAATTTTTAATTGGTTCCATCATTTTAAAAGTTACTGTACCAGAAATTATGATTAAATCTGATTGCCTAGGAGAAGATCTAGTGAATGATCCAAATCTATCTAAATCATATTTACTAGCAAAAGCCCCCATCATTTCAATGGCACAACATGCAAGACCAAATGACATTGTCCATAAAGATGATGCACGTGACCATTTTAATATATCATTAATATTGGTTATGAATAAATTAGTATTATTGCTCATTAAAATTTTTTATTTATGTTATTATACATTTTTTTTGGAATTGTGCATAAAAGTTTTGGAAATTGTTTTTTTGAATATTTTTTTTCTTTTGAATTGTATATAATTAAAAATAAAACTAAAATTATTGGAATAGCAAATATTGATATTTTATATATATTGTTATATTGTGTTGATATAACATTTTCTTTATCAAATATTATAAAACATGGTAACATTAAAATAATTTCTATATCAAATAAGATAAATATTAATATGTATCTATACATTTTACTTGTTAAATGAAAGGAAATTATATTATTGGATTTAATTCCACATTCATATCTAATAGATGCATTTTTATTATTTTTTTTGAAAAAAAAATAATAATTAATAAAATATGAAATTAATATAAATACTATATATATAGTGAAATGTTCTGTGTACATAAAATTTTATTTTAATAAAATAAATTTAATATATTTAATAATCTTATTAAAAACGTATTAAAATAATTAATAATTTATATGATTTATGATAAAAAAAATTATAATACAAATGATACGATAATAGCCTTATCTACAAATATTATCCAAAGTTCTATAGCTGTTATAAGATTATCAGGCAATAAATCAATTAATATTGTTAATAAAATATTTAAAGATTGTGATTTAAATAGTTTAAATACATATTCTATTAAATATGGTAAAATAATGTACAATAATATGATATTAGATGATGTTATTTTATCTTTATTTAAAAATCCCACTTCATATACTGGTGAAGATATTATTGAAATATCATGTCATGCATCGTATTATATTACTAATACAATTATAAAAATGTGTCTTGAAATGGGGGCCCGTATGGCAAATCCTGGAGAATTTACAATGCGGGCATTTTTAAATGGTAAAATGGATCTTTCACAGGCTGAATCTATAGCAGATATTATTGCTTCAGAATCTGCAAAATCTCATTATATAGCAATTAACCAATTAAAGGGAAATATTTCTAAGAAAATACAATTTCTTAGAAAGAAATTAATTAATTTATCATCTATTATAGAACTAAATATAGATTTTTCAGAAGAAAATATCCAAATAAATGATAACTATATTAATAGTCAAATAAAAGATATATATAAAGATATTGAAGAACTTTTAAATTCATTTTCATTAGGTAATTCTATAAAAAATGGAATCAAAATTTCAATAATAGGAAAACCTAATGTTGGTAAATCCACATTAATTAATTCTATTATTAATGAAGAATGTTCAATAGTATCTGAAATTCCAGGTACTACTAGAGATTGTGTTAAAGCTGATATAATAATAGATGGTATGAAATATATTTTTATGGATACAGCTGGTATTAGACAAACTAATGATTTTATTGAAATAAAAGGTATAAATAAGACTTATGATATAATAAGCAAATCTGATATAATTTTATATTTATTTGATCCATCAAAAGACACTGCATCAAATATTAAAAAAGAAATTGAAAATCTAAAAATAAATAACAAATCAAAAATAATAATATTAGCCAATAAATTAGATTGTTATGATATTAAAAAATTAAAAAAAAAATATAGTTCAATAAAAAATATTATATATATATCGGCAAAAAAATATATTAACATTGATGTTTTAAAAAATGTAATAATAAAAAATTTGCAATTAGATCATTTTAATTATATCAATGATAACATTATTACTAATATGCGTCATTATGAATCTTTAAAAAAAGCTAATTTTAATTTAAAAAATATTAATCGTTTAATTAAATTGGATAACAATGAAGATTTAATTGCATATGAAATAAATGAAGCCATTTACCATTTAGGAAGCATAATGGGCTTGGTTTATACTGATGATAAATTAGATCATATATTTAAAAATTTTTGTATTGGCAAATAACATTTAAATTTTCATTCTATGAAAAAATATTTATATACTAAATTTATATTAAATAGGTTTATTATTGGAATAAACTTATCTATACTAGGCATAGTATTAATTTTCTTCAAAAAAATTTTATTTTCAATAATATTAATACTGTTAGGGTTAATCCTAATATTAGTGCATATTTTTGTTGGACCAATAGGATTAATACAAAAAGCAATTGAATCTAATGATTTAGAATATACCAAATATTTAATTAATACTATTAAGCATCCAAATTTGTTATATAAGCCAATTAAATCTATGATTTATATGATAAAAAGCAATATTAATATTAATAATAATGATTTTAACAAAGCTATTAATAATCTTAAATTATCAATTAACAATGGAATTGGATATGACCAATATGAAGGTATTCCCTATCTTCAATTGGGTAGTATATTATATAAACAAAATAATATACAAGAAGCAATTATCAATATAAAAAAAGCAATACAAAAGGGATTGCCAGAAGATGATAATATTGTTACAGCATATTTATTATTATCATCTATATATTTTCACAATAAAAACATACAAAAAGCCAAAATATATTTTTACAAAGTAAAATCAAGAAAGATATCATCTTATGAATTATTGTATAAAGTCAAAGAAATGGATAGGATAATATCAAGATTAGGGAGATAATTTTTATATAAAAAAAGAAAATATGGAATATAATTTTAAAATAATTGAAAAAAAATGTCAATTGTTTTGGAGAGAAAAAAAAATCTTTGCTAGTAAAGTAGATTTTAATAAACCTAAATATTATATACTATCTATGTTTCCATATCCTTCAGGCTATGGTCTACATATAGGTAATACTTTTGGATATATAGGAAGTGACATAATAGCTAGATTTAAAAAAATGTGTGGTTTTAATGTATTACATCCCATGGGGTATGATACATTTGGATTGCCTACCGAGCAATATGCAGAAAAATGCAAAAAGCATCCTCAAGAAGTTACAAATAATAATGTAATTAGATATAGGCAACAATTAGACAATTTAGGATTATCATATGATTGGGAAAAATCTATTACAACTTCTGATCCATATTACTATAAATGGACACAATGGATTTTTATAAAATTTTTTAATTCATGGTATTGTAATGATAATCAAAAAACATTTAATATTAAAAAATTAATAAAAATTTTTACTATAAATGGTAATTTAAACTTAAATGCATATAATAATAGATATATTGATTCTTTTGACAGTCATTCTTGGAATAAATTTAGTAAAAAATGTAAATATGAAATATTATTAGGATATAGATTGGCTTACCAAGCTAACGAAAATGTTAATTGGTGTGAAGAATTACAAACTGTTTTAGCCAATGACGAAATTAGTAATGGATTTTCTATTAGAGGAGGATATAAAATTGTAAAACGTTCAATGAAACAATGGTTTTTATCAATTAGTGCTTATTCTGATAGATTATTAAAAGATATTAATATTATTGAATGGCCTGAAAATATAAAAAAAATTCAAAAGAATTGGATAGGCAAAACTAAAGGATTTACAATAAAATTTTTTATTGAAAAAAATACTGATGCAAAATACATTGATATCTTTATAGAAGATATTAAAATTATAAATTTAATTGAATATATTATTATATCTCATAAGAGTAAATATTTTACTATACTTTCTAAGTATAGTAACTATATTAATTCAAAAATATATTGCAAATCTAATCAAATATTGAATTTTGATAAAAACAAAAATATTGATAATAACATTATAGGATTTTTTAGCGGTTTATACGCAATTAATCCATTTAATAATAAAATATTACCTATTTGGATAGCTAATTATATTCTTTATAAGAATAATAATTTAGAAGAATCTGTAGGTGTTTCTACTGTAGATAAATTAGATTATATTTTTTTAAAAAAATATAAAATTATTCCATTTAATAATGAAATAGATTCTATAAATACAAAAAATTATTTCAACAATGAAAATATAAAACCATATATAAAGTATAATATTAAAGATGCAATTTTTAGTAGACAAAAATTTTGGGGAGAACCTATTCCCATTTATTTTAACAATGGTCAGCCATTTACTATTTCATGTGATGATTTGCCATTAAAAATTTCTAAGGTATATAATAGAAATAATCATTTTTTTTATAAAAAAAAATATCTTTTAGAAAAAGATACAATGCCTAGTTGGGCAGGATCAAGTTGGTATTATCTGAGATATATTGATCCTAATAATAAACTAGAATTCATCAATAAAAATAAATATAAATATTGGAAAAATGTTGATTTATATATTGGAGGTGCAGAGCATGCTACTGGGCATCTTATTTATATAAGAGTTTTTCACAAATTTTTACATGATTTAGGTTTTATTGAATGCAATGAACCAGTACATAAACTTATAAACCAAGGTATTATATGTAATACATCATATACTATTCATAGAATTCAAAATAAAAAAATATTTGTATGTAATAGTTTGAAATATAATTATTCTACAATGAAAATATATATAAATCATAAATATATACACAATAATAAACTTAATATTGAAGAATTTTTAAAAGATAATATTGAATATTTGGATTATAAATTTATATATAATAATTATTTTTTATGTGAACCATTAATGGAAAAAATGTCTAAATCTAAACTTAATGTTATTGATCCTAATAATATTATCGAAAAATATGGTGCAGATGTTTTACGTTTACATTTAATGTTTTTGGGACCCTTTGATCAAAATAAAATTTGGAATTATGGAGGAATAGAAGGTGTAAAAAGATTTATAAACAAATTATGGAATTTATTTTATGATGAAAATGATAAAATAATTAACTTTTCAAAAGAAGAACCTTCAATAAAAGAAAAAGAAATTAATAATATTTTGGTAGAAAAAATATATTATCATACTAATATGATGCAATTTAATATTTCAATTAGTATTTTTATGACAAATATTAATATTTTAAAATATATTAAATGTAAAAATATATATATATTAAAAAATATAATTATTTTATTATATCCATATTGTCCTCATATATGTGAGGAATTATGGAATATTTTAGGTGAAAAATTTGGATCATTATCATATAATAAATATCCGAAAAAATATTTTATATCAAAAAATGAAAAAAATAGTTTTCAATATCCTATTGCAATTAATGGTAATGTAAAAACTAAAATTAGTATAGATAAAAATATTGATGATGATTGCATTAAAAATTTAATTATGAATAATCCTGTTATATCATGTTTAATAGGAGATAAAATTCCAAAAAAATATTTTATAATAAAAAATAAAATTATTAATATTATTATTTAAAGTATCATTTTTATTAAATATTTTTTATAAAAAAAAGTTTCGTGAAAATAATTTTGAATACTATATATTTTATGTGAAATAATATAATTGTTAAATGATTTTTTCCATATTATATCACCTCCTTTAAAATAAAGGAGGCATTTATTTCTATTATTGCTATTAAATGTTTTAGATAATTTGATAAACATTTTTAAATCATTTGTCAAAGCTCTACTGATTATAAAATCACAATATATATTGTTTTTAATACCAATTTCTATACGTTTATTAATTATAGTTATATTTTTTAATTCTAAAAAATCAACAATTTTTTTTAAAACTAAAGTTTTTTTTTTTACAGAGTCTATTAAAAGAAATTTTGACTCAGGATTCATTATTGCTAATGGTATACCAGGGAATCCTCCTCCTGTACCTAAATCTAATATTTGACTATTTGTATCAAAATTTATTATTTTACATATGTAGATTGAATGTAAAATATGTCTTAAATAAATATTATCAATATCTTTTTTTGATATTAAATTAATTTTACTATTCCAATATTGATATATATCTATCATTTTTTCAAATTGCGATATTTGATTATATGATATATGAGGGAAATATTTTAATATATATTGCATACTATGTTGTTATATGTAATCAAAGCTTTTAATATACATTTTGCAATTTTTTTTTTGCCAATTGATGAATTAATATACAAAAAATCATCTTTATTAGATAAATAGCCGATTTCTATCAAAATAGATGGCATTTTAGTATGTTTAATTACTAAGAAATTGGCTTGTTTTATATTTCTTACAAAGATATTATTTTTTGATAATTCTTTTTTAATAAAATATGAAAGTATAATACTTTCATTTATAAATTTATTTTTTAAAATAACATTTTTTATATTATCTATATAATTTTTTTTAAAATTAAAATAACTTTTAAATGGTTTTAAAACAAATATTTCTACACCATTAATTGAACAATTTTTGTGATAATTACAATGTAATGATATAAATAAATCTGCTTTTGCATTGTTAGCAATTATTGTTCTAGTGCTTAAACATAAGTAATTATCTTGATTTCTAGTGTATATCACTTCTGTTTTAGGATAACTATCAGATATCAATTTTCCTAAAATAAGAGATATTTGTAAATTAATATTTTTTTCCAATACGTTATTAATAGTTGCTCCTGCATCCTTACCTCCATGACCTGCATCTATGACTATTTTTTTAAAAAAATTGATATTATTATCTTTTTTATCTACAAGTGTATTACTATAGCAATAATTACTGCATATTAATAGCATAAAAAAATATATGTATATTGTTATATAATAAGTCATATATATTGAGATATCAAACGATTATAATTTTGAAAAAAAAAATATTATTATTAATAATAAAATATTATTTAATATCAGGATTAATTATCTATATATTAAATACAATTAATTGTGTTTATGCTCATACTTTTTCAGAATCAAAATTTATTATCAATGATTTAAAGAAATATACAGATTTATATAATTTATATAGCAATGTAAAACTAAATAATTGTCATTTTTTATTATTTAATAATATGTATATATCGAAATATTTTACAATAGACACTAAAATTAGATATTTATTTTATAATAATAGAGGTTACATTCACATAATAAATTTTATTAAAAAAAATGAAAATAATATAAAAATTAAGTTTAATAATTATTCAATAGATAACAATATTAACTTATTATTTGATTGTAAAAAAAAATATAATAAAAATATAAACAATTTCAATATTAAATTGATACATAATAAAATATTTATTAACTCTTTTTTACTACAAAAAGTCAAGTACTCTTTTGCATTGGAAAAAGAAAATATTAATCATATTACAAAAATTATATTGCCTCATATGACTTGTGATTTAAGTAATTTTTTATTTACATATAAAATTCCATTTTCAATCAATCATAAAATTGATACATACAACCTAATATTATTGGATAATAATATAAAATTATATAATAATGTAACCTATATTGCTAATTTATATTATAAATGTTTATTATGGCAAAATGTTAGCAATGAAATAATAATAAATTATAACGATAAAATTTCAAATATATTATATTATTATAATGGTCAAGTAGAATATTTAAATTTTTTGAATAAAAAATCCTTAGACATATCTAATAGATATAACACATATTTATGTGGAATATATCATATAAATACAAATTTTATAAAACATAATTTTACTTTTATAGCTAATGTTAGTGCTAAATATTCAAATAATAATAACAATATTATTTATTATACTTACTCTTTAAGTACAAATAATAAAATTGTTTTTTATAAAAAAAAAAATAACATTATATATTCAAATGAATTAATAAAAGATTTATCTCTCTTATGGCATTATAACAAATTATCTAAAAATATAATATATATCAATAAAAATATAATCTTTTTCAAAAAAATATATTTAAATTATCATGGATTTTTAAATTTTAAAAAACAGAATTTTTTAGTTTTTAATAAACATAAAGTAGATATATGCTTAAAAAAAAATACTAATAACAAAGATATTATTAAATATACATATACATTAAACGCAGTATATATATTCAGCAATATAGAGAATATAATAAACTTAAATTATCAAATTAAAATTCCTCAAATAATAGATAATATTGTTAAAATAAATTTTAACATTACAAATTTAAATATTGAAAAATATAAGATATATATTAATAAAAAAATATGTAATATTAATATGTCAATATTAATTATTATAAATAATATGTATAATTGCAAAAATAGATTTATTTTGAAAATTAATATTAATAACAATGATATTGTTTTATGATATTATTATTTTAATAATAAGTTTAACCTATTAATATAATAATGAAATTTAAATTTTTTAATTATAGAATTAAAATTACTTAATATATATTCATTACATAAATTACCAATACTTCCTATGTGAGTATAATCCAATTTTTCATTAGAGTTAGATATTAAATATTCTTTATTTGCAATAAGATTTCCCACTTTTTTATATGCATCTCTAAAGGTCATACCATCTAATAAGTATTTATGTACTACATTAACACTAAAAATATATTTATACTTTGTATCGTCTAAAATTTTATCTTTAATAATTACATGATTTAACATATATATAGTCATATCAATACAACTATTGATATCATCGATAGCATTAAATATAATTTTTTTTGTATTTTGAAAATCTCTATGATAACCACTAGGCATGTTATTACATAACAATGTAATTTGATAAGGAATTGATTGTATAATATTACATTTAGCTCTTATTAATTCAAAAACATCTGGATTTTTCTTATGAGGCATTATACTAGATCCTGTAGTTAAATGATCAGGAAATTGTATGAATCCATAATTTTCACTCATATATAAGCACATATCATATGATATTTTTGATATAGTACTAGCAATAGAACTAATTCCCATAGAAAAAACTTTTTCAGTTTTACCTCTAGTCCCTTGAGCATATAATGAATTTATATTTAATGTTTTAAAGCCTAATAATTCTGTAGTAAATTCACGATCTATTTTAAATGATGACCCAAATCCTGCAGCTGATCCTAGAGGATTTTTGTTAATTATATTATATGATGACAACATCATTTCCATATCATCACATAAACTTTCTGCATATGATCCAAATAATAATCCAAATGATGATGGCATAGCAACTTGCATATGGGTATATCCTGGAATAAGATGGTTTTTATAAATATTACTTAATTTCAATAAAACTAACGATAGATTAAATATCTTATATGATATTTTATAAATTTCTTCTCTTAAATACATTTTAATATCAGTTATTACTTGATCATTTCTAGATCTTCCAGTATGTATTTTTTT
>CP063811.1:170952-174893 GCA_022818785.1 Bacteroides sp. | reverse complement strand
CACTTTCTCCTATAATTGTTGTTAAATCAAATTCTACTTGAGAATGTATGTCTTCTATGCCTTTTCTTATAAAGAATTTTTGATTTTTAATTTTATATAAAATTAATTTTAATCCTTTCATAATTAAGTCATATTCCATTTTTTTTAAAATATTAACTTTATATAACATTTTTGCATGTGCTATAGAACCAATAACATCAAAAAAAGCTAATCTAATATCAATTTTATGATCATCATCTATAGTAAAATTTTCTATTTTATTATCGATAATCAAATTGTCTTTAGCCCATATTTTGTTCATAGTTGTGTTTTTTGTATTAAAAATGCAGATTTATAATTAGAAAATTTAATTCCATTTTTTTGAAAAGCTTTGTAAATAGCTATATTAGCATAATTTACGTGGTTAATATAATAATGATAATTAATATATTTAATGTATATAACAACTTCGAAATTCAATCCTATTTCATCATATGTTACAAAGCAACACCTTTCAAAACTAATATCAATATAATCTTTAAGTGCATTTTTAGATATATCGTAAATTAAATCTATTTTCGATTCTCCTATATCATAATCTATCCAAAAACAAATTTTAGCTCTTCTTTTTTTTACTTTTCTATAATTGTTAATTATAGAATTAGTAAGATCTGTATTAGAAATTATTATACTTTCTCCATCAATACTATTGATACGAGTAGATTTAATACCAATACTACTTATATGTCCTTTTTTATTGTTTACAATTATAAAATCACCAATTTCAAATGGACGATCAAAAAAGATTACGAAATAATTAAATAAATCTCCTAATATTTTTTGTGCAGCTAAAGCTACAGCTATACCTCCAATACCTAATCCTGTTAGTATAGTAGTGACATTATAACCAATATTATTAAACATGAAAATAATAGAAAAAGACCATATTACAATCGAAAATATTCCAATCATGCCTTTAATTTGTTTGTGCTTTTCTAAATAATCAGAGGATTTAATTTTTAAATAACTATTAATTAAATAATTAAATGAACATACTATAAAATGTGTTATGAAATAGGTTTTTAAAACTATAAAACAAATATTGATTATTTTGTATAAATATTTATTTATTCCTATATAAGAAATAGTATAATTAATTAAAAATATTATTAATATTGGTATAAGAAAATTATTAACTGATTTTAAAAAAAAATCTCCTAGACTAATATCATACTCTTTAATGATTTTTTGAACTTTTTTTATTAGTAATAATCTTATTATATATATAAATCCTAATCCTAGAGATATTATAGTTGAAAATATTAAGAAATTTTGTAAGATATTAATTATTTTCATAAAAAATCAAATTATTTATTAAAAGTTATAGCATGTTTAAAGTGATAACACAAACAATAATTAATATATATAAAATATTATATTTTTTTAATTATTTTTTATTTATAAAAGGATATAAAAAAATAGATATTATTATAATAAAAGAACCCAAATAAAAACCATAAGACATTTGTTCTTTAGAGCCTAATATTATTAAAGCTATTAATATGCTATATATTGGCTCTAAACTTGATAATAGCATAACTGTATAAGGAGTTAATTCATTCATTACATGAATGCTCACAATTTGAGGCATAGCTGTAAACAATACAGATAATAATAAAAGATATATTATATCTAAAGTAGAATAATTTAAAAAATTAATATTAGCCAACATATTTAATAACATTAATATAATAGTTAGTCCAATAGTACCTCCAAGCATTTCATAAAAACATATAATAAAGGAGTTATTTTTTTTAATTTGAGTTACATTTAATATAGTATATAGACTTGCAAGTAATGCTGCTAATAATCCTGTTAGGATTGAATAATAATACATATATTCAAAATTAAATATTATAATCATGCCTATTATAATAAAAAAACCTATTATAATGTCTTTTTTGGAAATTTTTGTATTAAATAATAATGGTTCTAATAAAGCTGTAAATAAAGTTTGAGCTGATAAACATACCACTGCTAATCCAACAGTAGAAGTTTTTATAGCATAATAAAAACATAACCAATGTATCGCTAAAATAAGTCCTATAAATAACAAATTTATAATATCTTTTATAGAAATAAATAAAGATTTTCTGATTATAATAGAAAAGAATAATATAAAAACTGTAGATAAAAATATTCTAAACCAAACCAGAGGGAATGCAGATATAGTGATTAACTCTCCAAAAACACCAGTAAATCCCCACATAAATACAGTAAGGTGCATTTTTAATAAATTGTTCATATCAAGTATATATGCATAAGAAAATAAATATAAAATATTATTCATCACAATAAATGAATAGTATAAAAATAATAATTTATTAGTTTTTTATGAAAATTTGACAAAATTATTTACATTATAAATTATTTGTTTGTTATAGCCTATAATATATTACTAATACAGTAATAATATGAAATTTTTTAATCTATTAATAACAGAATTTATCTCTAAATGGAGATCATATAACTATATCAATAATATTTCTCTATATAGTTTTTTAACAACTTTTATATTTTATATCACTTTAGATGATTTAAATCAAAACATCATACATAATTTATTATTGATTAATATAATTACCAATGTCATTAATATGATTAATTATAGTAATTTAACATCTCAAAACTATAGTATATATTTATATAGTTTAACACATGTTAATAACATTTTTTTAGTAAAGTCCATATTAAATATGGTATTAATATTATTATATTTCATAATAAATTTTTTTATGTATTATCTATTTTTTAATTTACGTATCAGTAATATTATAATTTATTCTATAATAGTAATAATTAGTAGCATGATTTTTTCTAGTATTTTCACAATTGTATCAGAAATATCTAGTAAAGTTAATAATCATAATTATATATTATCTTATATGATTGGATTACCTCTAGTAATACCAATACTATTGATAACTACTGAATTATTAAATAAAAATAATGAAATAGATTATATATTGATATTTATATTATTATTGATAAATTTAATAGTATTTATTACTTCATTATTGATATTTCCATATCTATATAAAGAGTAAGTTATTTTTTTTTGATATGAATAAGTATATAAAATTTTTGGGTGTATGTTTAGTAACATATTCTATAATAATGTCTTTATTATCCAATATGCCGAATATACCTATATTAAAATTGACTATTAGAAATATATATTTTCATGTACCAATGTGGTTTGCAGCTGGAACAATGATAACCTTATCGTTTGTATACAGTTTAAAGTATATTATATGTAAAAAAAAAGATGATATCGCAGATTATAAAGCACTTTCAAGTGTTCAAGTTGGATTATTGTTTATTATAATTGGAATATTGACTGGATCTATATGGGCCCATTACACATGGGGATATTTTTGGTCTAAAGATCCCATACAAAATGGAGCAATCATAACAATGATTATTTATATGTCTTATATAATTTTAAGGCAATCTATTAATGATATGAATCATAAATCAAAATTAAGTGCTATATATAATATATTTTCATATCCTATTATGATTATTTTAGTACTTATAATACCACGTACTGTGGATTCTTTACATCCTGGTAGTGGTAATAATCCTGGATTTAATTTGTATGAAATAAACAATAATATCAAAATTATATTGTATCCATCAATACTAGGTTGGGTTATATTAAGTATATGGATAATGGATATTAATACAAAAATTATTAAATATGGAATTCAAAATAAATGATTTTTTTTATCAAAATGACAAACTATATGTAGTTTTAGCTGTTGCATTAACTGTATTTTTTTGTATTATATTGTATTTATTTATACTTGATTCAAAAATTATTAAAATTGAAAAAAAGTATAAAAAATATATAAATAAGTAAACAAATTGCCAAAATGAAAAATATTCAAAATAGTATT
>CP063811.1:154459-170902 GCA_022818785.1 Bacteroides sp. | reverse complement strand
TTTTTTTTTGATAAGGCTGCTACTCATACAAAATATGATAAAGGATTATTAAATTTAATAAAACAATGTAAAAATATAGGTAGATTTAATTTTCCAATTAGAAGAAGTAATGGAAAATTAGAAATGATAAGTTCTTGGAGAATAGAACATTCGCATCATATGCAACCTACAAAAGGAGGAATTAGATATAGTGAACATGTCAGTGAAAATGAAATAATGGCTTTATCAGCTTTAATGACTTACAAAAATGCAATTGTTAAAATTCCTTTTGGAGGAGCTAAAGGTGGAATAAAAATTAATATAAATGATTATAATCAGGATGAATTAGAAAATATCACTAGGCGATATACATCAGAATTAATTAAAAAAAATTTCATTGGAGCAGGTATAGATGTTCCTGCTACTGATTATGGTTCTAGTGAAAGAGAAATATCATGGATGGTAGATACTTATAGAACCTTTTATCCTACAGATATTAATTACTATGCCTGTGTTACTGGTAAATCCTTAAGTGAACACGGTATTCAAGGTAGAAGTGCCGCAACTGGAAGGGGAGTTTTTTATGCTACTAGAGAATGTGTTAGTATAGGTGAAAATATGAAAAAAATTGGATTATCTAATCAATTAACTAATAAAAGAATTATAATACAAGGATTAGGTAATGTTGGATATCATGCTGCCAAATTCTTTCAGGAAGAAGGAAATGCTATTATAGTAGGCTTATTAGAATATGAAGGGGCAATATATGATCCAAATGGTCTGGATGTTAATGATGTTGTTAAGCACAGAAAAAATACAGGATCTATTTTAAATTATAAAAATACTAAAAATTTTATTAATAGTATAGAATGCTTAAATCAAGATTGTGATATTTTAATACCTGCAGCTTTGGAAAATCAAATTAATAAAGATAATGTTGCTAATATAAAAGCTAAAATAATTGTTGAAGCAGCTAATGGTCCTATTACTCCTGAAGCAGAAAAATATCTGATTGATAAAAATTGTATTATTATTCCAGATATATATGCAAATGCAGGTGGTGTTACTGTATCATATTTTGAATGGTTAAAAAATTTATCTCATGTAGCTTTTGGCAGAATACACAGACGTTATGAACAACATATGGGGCATGAGTTAATAAAAATTTTAAAACGATTAACAGGAAAATCTCTTACGGAGGATGAATATAAATTTCTTGCGAAAGGCCCTTCTGAGCTTGATTTAGTTAATTCAGGACTAGAAGATACAATGATTACAGCATATCATGAAATTAATGATGTTTGGAATAGAGATAATAGAATCAAAGATATGAGAACTGCTTCTTATGTATTATCAATTAACACAATAGCAAAAACATATATAGAGTTAGGCATTTGGCCTTAATATAATATCTTTTATAGAATGAAATTTTATATCAATTGCTTGTCTGATTTTTGTGTTATTAAAAATTATATTTCTTTTGGATAGCATATCTAATGGTTTAAATTTTTCACTTTTTTTTAAATAAAAGTGAAAAATGTCTTTTATATTTGATTGTTTTACTGAATTATATTCAATATTATTATGTTGAGATATAAAACTGAACATATCTTTCAATTTTATGTTTTCTGCATTAATAATAAATTTTTCATTACAAATACTACTCTCCATTAATTTTATTAAAATTATAACTAAATCTTTTAAACCTATGTATCCATTGTAATAATATGAATTATATAAATATATTTTTTGTTTTAAATGGTAATAAAGTATATTTATAATATTTGGATAACAATTACTTGTTATAATATTAGTAGGATTAATTATAATAGCATCTAATCCTTCTGCTATACCTCTCCATATTTCACATTCACTTAAATATAAACTCTTAGCATAAGAACACATGTTGTCATATATATTATGAGTGCTATATGATTCACTAGCGTAATAAGTATTATTCTTTTTTATATATCCCATGCTATATGCTGAACTAATATAAATTAATTTTTTAATATTACTTTTTAAAGATGCATTAACTATATTTTTTGTACTTTGTATATTGCATTGAAAAATATATTTATTGTCTTTATTAGTAAATAATGGAAACCCATAAGAATAATTATGATATACATAATCAATGTCAATCATTACATCTCTTAAAAAATTACAATCAAATACATTTCCATATATAAATTCTATATTATTAATAATATTTAATCTTGTATAAGACAAATTTTTATTTGTATATACAAATCGTATTTTATGTCCTTTTTTTAATAATAATATAATTAAATCATGAGAGATGAATTCATCTTTAGTAATTATTAAAATAAACATTTGTTATAATTTTAATCTAGATACTGCATGAATATCTTGTTTATCAAATTGTTTTAACAAATATTTGTAATATCCTAATATGGAAATCATTGCTGCATTATCAGTGCAATATTCTTTTTTAGGAATAATACAATTTAAATTCATTGTTTTTGCAATCAAATATATTTTTTTTCTTAAAAAACTATTTGATGCTACTCCTCCTGCAATTGCTAAACTTTTTATATTATATTGTTTAATTGCATTGTATATATTTTCAGTTAAAATATTAATTAAACTGTATTGTATTGACGCACATAAATCATTTATATTTTTTTTTATAAAATTACTATCTAACTTCAACTGTTTTTTAATAAAATATATTACAGATGTTTTAAATCCACTAAAGCTAAAATCATAATCTTTTATTTTGGGTTTTGAAAATACAAATTTGTTTTTATCTCCATAAAATGAATATCTATCTATTATAGATCCACAAGGATATTGAAATCCTAAAAATTTACCTAATTTATCAAAAGTTTCTCCAATAGAATCATCTAAAGTATCTCCTATTTTATTATAATTCATTATACTATTGATAACATATAACTGTGTATGGCCTCCTGAAGCTATTAGGCACAAAAAGGGATATTGAATTAAATGGCAATTATCAATGTAATTGCTCATAATATGTCCTTCAATATGATTGCATCCTATAATAGGAATTTTTAAGGCCATAGCTAAAGCTTTTGAAAATGAAACACCAACTAAAAGTGATCCTGATAATCCAGGACCTTTTGTAAATGATATTGCATCTAAATCATATTTATTAATTTTAGCTTTATTTAAACCTACCTTAAGTGTAGGTACAATATTTTTTTCATGATTTCTAGAAGCTAATTCTGGTACTACACCACCATAATTTTTATGTATTAATTGATTATATACAATATTAACTAATATTTTACCATCACGACATATAGCTATCGAGGTATCATCACAAGAAGTTTCTATTCCTAGAATTAAAATAGATTTTTTAATTTTCATGAATTTTATAAATATTTTATAAATTTGAATATATAAAAATTTTTATTAAAAAATATATTGGTAAATATTTTATGAGAAAAATTGTAATAGCTATTACAGGAGCAAGTGGTTCTGTATATGCTAATTATTTGTTAAATCATATTAATCAATGTGAGTATGATATTTCTATTGTAATGTCTAAAAATGCTAAATATGTATGGCATCACGAATTAAAAAATGATGATTATAAAAAATACAATATATATGATAATAATGATTTTAGAGCTCCATTTGCATCAGGATCTTCACAACATGATACTATGATAATAATTCCATGTTCTATGGGAGTACTGGGACGAATATCATCTGGAATATCATCTGATCTCATTACTAGATGTGCAGATGCTATGTTAAAAGAAAGGAAAAAAATCGTATTCGTTATTAGAGAAACTCCTTATAATATAATTCATATTAATAATATGAAAACAATTACTGAAGCTGGTGGAATTATATTGCCAGCAACACCATCCTTTTATAGCATTCCTAAAAATATATCAGATGTTATTAAAACAGTAGTAGATCGTATATTTATGTTGACATCAATAAATACAATAGATAATAATTTCTATAGATGGGGAAATAAATTATATTAATATCCCATGATAATATTTATCAGGTTTATAGTCCTTTAATAAAGGATGTCCATACCAATCATCAGGCAATAATATTCTTTTCATATTACAATTATTATTAAAATATATACCGAATAAATCAAAAATTTCTCTTTCATACCATTCAGCTGTTTTCCATATAGAAGAAACTGAATCTATTTTAATAGTAAAAACACGATCAAGTAAAATTTTAACTGTTAATCTATAATTATATGGAATAGATATCATATGATATACTAGTTCTATTTTATTTTTTTTCAAACCAAAATCAACACAACTTAAGCATGATAAACAATCAAAATAAAAACATTTTTTTGAATAAAGTATAGATGATATTTCAAATAAATAATTATACTTTATAAATAAAAAATAGGTATTTAGATTATGATCATATTGAATGTACAAAATTTTACTCTTTATATAAGAGTAAAATATATTATTCATATCTTTTATTAAAACATTATTCATGTTATCTATACCATATAATTTGGATTAATAGCTTTATCAAAATCATCACTAGATATATATTTTAACTCCATAGCTGACTCTTTTAATGTTAAATTATTATTATAAGCGTAATTAGCTATTTTAGCTGATTTCTCATATCCTATAATTTTATTTAATGCTGTAACTAGCATAAGAGATTTTTTTAAATTGTTTTCTATATTTATTTTATTGGGAGTAATACTTGACACACATTTGTTTCTAAATGATTCACATGCATCGCTAATTAAACCAGCAGAATGTAAAAAGTTATTAATTATCATTGGTTTAAATACGTTTAATTGAAAATGTCCATTTGATCCTCCAAAACTAATTGCAGTATCATTACCTATAACTTGAGCAGCTACCATTGTAACCATTTCACATTGTGTAGGATTAACTTTTCCTGGCATAATGGATGATCCAGGTTCATTGTGTGGAATGTTAATTTCTCCTATTCCACATCTAGGACCTGATGATAACATTCTAATATCATTAGCTATTTTCATTAAATTAATTGCAACTATTTTTAAAGCAGAATGACTCTCTACAATAGATCCACATGTAGATAGAGCTTCAAATTTATTCTTACTAATTGTAAAATTATTGTCTGTTATATCTGATAATATTTTAATTGACAAATGGTCAAATTTTTTTGGAGTATTAATACCATTGCCAACAGCTGTTCCTCCAATAGGTAATTCTAATAATCTAGATAGTATATTGTTACATCTATCAATTCCATATTCTAGTTGAGCTACATAAGCAGATATTTCTTGTCCTAATGTTATTGGAGTTGCATCCATAAAGTGTGTTCTACCAATTTTTACTATTGATGAATATTGTAATGATTTTTCTAAAAAAGAATTTTTTAATTTTTCTATACTAGGTATAGTTTTATATTTTAATATATTATATGCAGCAATATTCATAGCTGATGGAAAAACATCATTAGATGATTGAGATTTATTGACATCATCATTAGGATGCAATATTTTTATTGTATCCTCTATATTACCTCCATTTATTACATGTGCTCTACAAGATATAACTTCATTAATATTCATATTAGATTGTGTTCCTGATCCACTTTGCCATATCCCTAATGGAAAATTATCATTTAATTTGCCCTTTATTATTTCATCACAAACTTTTGATATTAATTCCATTTTATCAATATCAAGTATTCCTAATTGATAATTAGCAATAGATGATGATTTTTTTATATATGCTAAAGCAATAATTATATCTATTGGCATTGGATTTATTTGAGTACAAACATCAAAATTCATAATAGCTCTTTGAGTTTGAGCTCCCCAATATTTATCAATTGGAATTTTTATTGATCCAAGTGTATCTTTTTCTTTTCTAAATTTCATTTTTTTATATTAAATTTCTATTTTTTTTATACGATTTAAATGTCTACCGTATTCAAAATTACATTTGATAAATGTACATACTATGCTAGCAACAATTTCTAATGGAATAAATTTTGCTGGTATACAGCATATATTTGCATTATTGTGTTTTCGTGATAACAAAGTTATATCATGATTCCAACATATCGCAGCTCTTATGTGTTTATATTTATTAGCAGTGATAGCAACTCCATTACCAGTACCACACAAAATTACACCAAAATTAAATTTATTATTGATAATATTTTTTGCAATTGGATGTACAATATCTGGATAATCAACTGGTTCATTTTCTGAAAATGTTCCAAAATCTTTAATAAAGATATCATTATTATTGGTAATGCAAGAGATTATTTTATTCTTATGTAAGAATCCTTTATGATCAGATCCAATAGCTATATTGATCATTTTTAATTAAATTCTAATATTTTTTACTATATATACATACTAATATACTAATTTCATATAAAATATAAAGAGGAATTGCTACTATTATTTGTGTAACAACATCAGGGGATGGAGTAATAATAGCAGATAATATTAATATTAGTACTATTATATATTTTCTGCTTTTATATATTAAATTGATATCTATTAAATTAAGTTTTAATACAAAAAGAACCAATAAAGGTATTTCAAATATCAATCCATTTAATAAAATCATTTTTATAATAGTGCTTATATAATTAGTCACTACATATGTATTAGCAATTGAATTGCTGACAATATAAGTACTTAAAAATGAAATTGTAATTGGAACTAATATATAATATCCAAAAGTTATTCCTAAATAAAATAGAAATATAGCTATAAAAAGATAGTTGCGTATTAATTTTATTTCATTATGATTTAATGCAGGTTTTATAAATATCCATATTTCTCTTATTATATAAGGAAAACTTATAATGAATGATATTACAAATGAAGTGTATATATGTAATGATACTTGACCAAATAAGTGTGTATTAATTATATTAAATTTTACATTGTGTGTTTTAATACCAATATAGTTTAATTGTTTATACGTCCAAAAATTAGGATCATTTATATATAATAATATTTTATTAAAAAATAAATCATTATTAAAAAATACTATCAACATAATAATTGAAATAAATATTAAAGATCTAATTAAACTCCATCTTAAAATATCTAAATGATCAAAAAAATTCATATTATTATGATTTTTTCTGAATTTGTCCTTAATGATATTTAAACTATATCTTATGTATTTAATAAAAAATATATTGAACATAATTTAGTGCTTAATATTACATATATAACTTTAAAACTTGATAATAATAACATATCCAATTTACAAATTGAATTATAAGTTTCTTATCAATACATTAAATCAACTCTATAAAATCGTTTGATATTGTCAATAACTAAACTTGTATATTATTTTTTTTTACATTAAATACTAATTATCATCAAAAGTATTAAATACTCAAATAAAAACTAAAAATTCAATAAGTTATATCTAGAGCTATAATGATCTACATTTATAACATAATTTAATTTTAAATTATTATTATTTAGTATTTTTTATAATAATTTTACCTTTATAATATGTATCTCCATTTACTATATATGCTCTATGAGGAATATGATTTACTCCTGTTGTTTTACAAGTTCTAAATGCAATATTTGAAATTGCGATATTTTTTCTTCTTTTATTTTTTCTAGATTTAGAAGTTCTTGATTTAGGATGAGCCATAAATTTTTATTTTAATTTAATTAATTAATATAAAATTAAACATTATATCGTAATATTTAATTTTTTTACATTATTAGATAACTTGATAGCATTAGTAATAGATGATTTGAAGGAATTAATATCGGATATATTTTTACCAGATATATCGTATGCAGGTCCATGATCCGGAGAAATTCTAATTATTGGAACACCTAAAGTAATATTTATTCCATCATTATGACATATGTATTTAAATGGTATTAATCCTTGGTCATGATACATAGCTAATACAGCATCAAATTGAGTATATTGTTTAAAAGCAAAAAAACTATCTGCTGCAAAAGGACCAAATACTTGTAAATTATTTTCACTAGCTATTTTAATAGCTTTTTCGACAATTATATTATCTTCATTACCAATAAGTCCATTATCACCTATATGAGGATTAATAGATAACAAAGCTATTTTAGGTTTTTTAATATTAAATAAAGAAGATAATCCCTTATTTAGTAAATATAATTTAGATAAAATTTTTTCAACATTAATTTCCTTAATAATATTACTTATTTTAACATGATTTGTTATTAATCCTATTTTTAGTTTTTTACCTACCATCAACATTAACGTATCTTTAGCCATAAAATATTTTTGTAAATACTCTGTGTGTCCTTGTTGAAACTGAGAATTATTAATATAATATTTATTAATCGGAAGAGTTATTATTGCATTTAAATATGATTTGCTAACATGCTTTAATACACAATTAAGAGATTCAAATGATAGTTTACCTGATAATTTATTTGCAATACCCAATGTTAAATTTGTTTTAATATTATTCCATGGATTATATATATTAATAATACCTATTTTAGATTTACAAATATCATCAATAGCTTTGTAGTCAATGTCATTTTTAACACATTTTAAATATTGACTAAATATATTTTCAGAACAATAAAGTATTATAATAGCTTTTTTTAAAATATATTTATATTTATCAAATAATTTAATAACTAATTCTAAGCCAATACCATTTGGATCACCAGATGATATTCCTATTTTAGGTATAAATTTCATAATTAATAAATTATAATGCAAATGATTACTGATGAGTATAAATATACTATTAAAAAAAGTTTAGGTCAAAATTTTCTTAAAGATAAAAATATTGCTTATATAATTGTCAATTCTATTGATTTTAAAAAATCTAAAATTATTATTGAAATAGGCCCTGGATTAGGAATTTTAACAAAAATAATTTATGAAAAAAACATACCTTTTAAAGCAATAGAAATTGATAAAAATATATATAATTATCTTAATAATAATTATCCTTTTTTAAGAGATAATATTTTAAACAAAAATATATTAAATTATGATTTAAATCAAATTAAAAATAATCCTATTGGCATTATAAGTAATATGCCTTATAATATTTCATCTCAAATATTATTTTGGATTATAAAATATAAAAATATTATTAATCAAGCAGTATTAATGATTCAAAAAGAAGTAGGAGAGAAAATAATTACTGCACCTGGCAATAGAAATACTAATTTGTTATCTGTATATATCAATACATTTTTCAATGTAAAATGTATAAAACATATTAATAATAAAGTTTTTTATCCAAAACCAAAAGTCAATTCTACTGTAATAAAACTTACAAGAAATAATTTTAATATTGATTTTAATGAGAAATTATACTTTGAAATCATAAAAACATCATTCTTGCAAAGAAGAAAAATGATTAAAAATTCTTTATATAATTATAAAAATATTAATATTATTAATCATAATTTACTTATGAAACGTCCTGAAGAATTGACTATAGAAGATTATATATATATTACTAATATAATTGACAATAATGTTTTATAAAAAATTTATAATAGAATTAGCAATAATTTTTAATCTATGGTTATTAATTTCAATTTTCTTAGAAAAATTGAAATCATCTATAGTGTTAATAGGCAATAAATGAATATGAGCATGAGGTACATCTAATCCTATTACTGACATTGCAATTCTTTTACAGAAGAAAGTTTTTGTTAGAGCAATACTAATTTTTTTTGCTAATAATTGAAATTTTATATATTTGTCATCTTCAATTTCCAAAATATTATCTATTACTTTTTTAATAATAATTAACGAGTGCCCTAATACTACTGGATACTTATCTAAAATGGATATAAATAAATCATCTTCATAAATTATATGAGATGGTATTTTTTTTTGAATAATTTCAGTAAAAATAGTTTTCATATAAATCTATTTAGAAATAGATAATATTTTAAATTTTAAAATCCCACTAGGTGTATTAACATTTACAATATCATTTACTTTTTTATGTAAGATATTTTTACCTATAGGAGATTTAAAAGATATCGTGTTTTTTTTTGTATCTATACTATTATCTGATACTATTCTATAAGTCATACATTTTTTATTATCTAGATTCATAATTGTAACTTGAGAAGTTATACAAACTTTTGAATAATCTATTTTATCTGTATCTATTATTTTAATGTTTCTTATTTTTTTTTCTAATGAAAATATTTTCATTTCATGATGTGCTTGTGCTTCTTTAGCTGCATGATATTCAGCATTTTCTGATAAGTCTCCCTTTTCTCTTGCATCTGATATATCTTTGGCTATTTTACTTCTACCAATACTTTTAAGATATTTTAATTCTTGTATTATTTTATTTAATTCTTCTTTAGTTAAATAAATACGATCTGACATAATATTATATTTTGTATTAATATATTTTTAATGATATAAATATATAATATTTTAATTATTATTTTTTTTACTTTTAAAAAGTAAATATATATTTTACAATTATTAATATAAAAATATGAATAAAAAAACAATAAGTTGTAGTGTATTTACTCTTGGATGTAAGTTGAATTTTTCAGAAAGTTCTAGTATAGAACATATTTTAAGGAAACAAGGATACAAAATTGTTGATAATAGCAAATTATTTGATGTCTTAATTATTAATACTTGTTCAGTTACAAATAACGCTGATAAAGAATGCGAGTATATTATAAGAAAAGAAATTAAAAAAAATCCAAAGGTTTATATCGTGATTACTGGATGCTATGCTCAATTAAAGCCTAATGAAATTACAAAAATTGATAATGTAAATTTAGTAATAGGTAATAGTGATAAATTTTATATTGGTGATATTTTAGAAAAAAATATATTTTCTGATAAAAAAATCATACATAATGATATTAATATTCAACAATTTCATTCTGCTAATTCATTATATTCTCCAAACAAAACTAGAGTATTTTTAAAAATACAGGATGGTTGTAATTATAAATGTTCATTTTGTACTATTCCAATGGCTAGAGGCAAATCAAGAAGCAATACCATTAATAATGTTATTAATGATATAACTAATTGTATTAATAAAGGAGCAAAGGAAATTGTTTTAACTGGTGTAAATATAGGAGATTTTGGAAATAAACAAGAAAATTTATTAATTTTATTACAAAATATAGAGAATATAAATTCTAATTTTAGAATTAGAATATCATCAATTGAGCCAAACTTATTAAGTTATAGTATAATAGAGTTTATAAAACATTCTAAAAAAATAGTAAATCACTTACATATTCCACTACAATCTGGAAGTACTACTATATTAAAATCTATGAGAAGAAGATATAAATTAGAATTATATAAAAATAAAATATTATTTATTAATCAAGAAATACCTAAATGTTGCATAGGAGCAGATATAATTGTTGGTTATCCTGGGGAAACAGAAGAATGCTTTAATGAAAGTATTCAATTTATAAAAAATTTACCCATATCTTATTTACATGTTTTCACTTATTCAGATAGAGATAATACTAATTCTAATTTATTAAATAATAAAATTAGCCCGTTTATTAAAAAGCAAAGAAATGCAATTATGAACAACTTATCTTTACAAAAGTTAAGAAATTTTTATATACAAAATATTGATGAAAAACTAGATGTTTTATTTGAAAAAATAAACAAAGATGGTAATATATACGGATTTACAAATAATTATATCAGAGTAAAAACTAAGTTTAATGATAAATTAATAAATAAAGTAAAAAAAGTTATTTTAAAAAATATAGATAATGATAATGTATGTAATATAAAAATGTGTTGATATATTTTTTTTTATAAAAAACAATTCTTAAATTAACGGCACCAAAATACACATTGGTGAGATGCCTGAGAGGCCTAAAGGAACGGTTTGCTAAACCGTCGTGTATTTTTTTTACACCGAGGGTTCGAATCCCTCTCTCACCGATTTTCGGGAAGTAGTTCAGTTTGGCAGAATACCTGGTTTGGGACCAGGGGGTCAGAGGTTCAAATCCTCTCTTCCCGATTTTAATAATTTTTGGTTTTTAGTCCAGATATTTTTGATAAAGTATATATATTATCTTTTTTAGAAATGTCTTTTATAATAAAATATCCATTACGTATTATTTGAATTCTATCTCCTATTTTATATTCAGTAATTTTATGTTCAATAATAGAATAAGTTGTAATAAGAGAATTTTTATTTAATGCTTTTAAGTATAAATTATCTATATTAGGATTATAATGTGTGAATAAATTGTCATACATATGAATCTTACAAGTATATGATTTATCTATATCCATCCAATGGATAACATTTAATTTATATTGATTTTTATATTCTATACTATTACTTTTTTCAATAAAAGTACAATGTATTTCTTTTAAAGATCCATTTTGATTTTTAATTATGCTATTGCATTGTATAGCATATGAATTTTGTAGTTTAACGATATTACCAATATATAATTTATTATATTCTTTGCTTGGATTTTCTGAGAAATCTTTTTTATCTATATAAATAATCTTTTTAAGATACATGTATCTGTTTTTATAAAAAGATATTTTTTCTGTTCTTGTAGAAGAAAAGTTAATTAATACTAATTTAACTGGATTAACAATTGCAATTATAATATCTGTATTTTTATGTATATCCTTACACAAAAAATGATTTAACAAATTATAATCTATTATACTATCCCTTTTTTGGACTCCTATATGATTTACAAAATCAATAATTGATTTTGGCGTAAATCCTTTATTACGCAGTCCACTTATTGTTAAAATTCTAGGATCATTCCAATATCTTATTTTTTTGAGTTGAATTAATTTTGCTATTTTTCTCTTGCTTAAAATATTATAAGATATATTAAGTCTTGCAAATTCATATTGTTGAGAAGGATATATATTTAATTTTTTAATAAACCAATTATATAATATATTATGATCTTTAAACTCGGATGTACAAATTGAAAAATCTATTTTTTCTATACTATCACATTGTCCATGTGAAAAATCATATGAAGGATATATACACCATTTATTACCTAGCCTATTATGTTTTCTGTATTTAATTCTATATATAATAGGATCTCTCATATGTATATTAGGATTTTTCATATCAATTTTAGCTCTTAACACTCTAGATTCTTCACTAAAATGACCATTTTTCATCTTTTTAAATAAGGATAAATTTTCTTCTATACTACGATTTCGATATAAACTTTCAGTACCAGTAATTTCAGGAGTACCTCTCATTTTATTAATTAAATACGGACTATTATCATCTACATAAGCAAGATTTTTCATAATTAATTTATGTGCAAAATCGTATAAAATATCAAAATAATCAGATGTATATGTAATATAATCCCATTTAAATCCTAACCATTGAATATCTTTTTTAATTGATTCAATATAGTGATCTGTGCTATTATCTGGATTAGTATCATCAAAACGTAAATAACATTTAGCTTGGTATTTTAAAGCTAATCCAAAATTTATTAGGATTGATTTTACATGTCCTATATGTAGGTAGCCATTGGGTTCAGGAGGAAATCTGAATAATAATTTTTTTAGATCATTTTTTTTTATTTTATTTTCAATAATCTCGCTCAAAAAATTTTTCTTTAAATTAATGTTCATAATTAATATTATTCTAATGAGATTAATGCAATTTTTATACGCAAAATAATTTCTTTTTTACCTAAAAAATTTATTATATCATTAATATTAGGTCCTTTAGATTTACCGGTTATTATAACACGTAATATTATAATAAGATTATTTTTAATATTTAAATTATTTATTTTTATAAATTTAATTAAATCGTTTATATCTAATTCATTTCTTTCAATAAGATTACATATTTTTTTAAAAAAAATAGCAATATCATTATTCCATAATTTAAATGTAATATCATTTTTGTTAATATTAGGCCTTATAATAATAGATTTTGAAATATCTATTATATCACTTAATAAAGTGCATCTATTTTTAATAATATCTATTAATTTTGGACTTAAAATATTATTGTCTAATTGGTATAAATCATTGCATAATTCATGTAATTCAATAGAAGATTTATTATTTATATGTGATTTATTTAACCATATTATTTTATTAATATCTAAAATAGTATTAACTGAATTGATTTTATTAATATCAAATTCTTTTATAAGATCCTCTATATTATAAAATATTTCTTTTAAAGGGTTAGAATATCCTAATATAAATAACCAATTTGTTATTGCATCTCCCAAAAATCCATGTTCTTTAAATCCATTTATATAATTATTCTTTTTTTTATTATACCATTTAATTGGAAAAATAGGAAAATTATATGTAAGAATATTTCTTTTACTCAATTTGCCTTTTTGGTTTGGATCCAAGATTAAAGGTAAATGAATAAATTCAGGTAATTTCCATTTGAAATAATTATATATAATAACATGTATTGGAGTTGAACTTATCCACTCCTCACCCCTAATAACATGTGTGATATTCATTGTATAATCATCTATAACACTTGCAAAGTGGTAAGTAGGCATACCATTTGATCTAAATAATATTTTATCTTCTAGTTCAAATATATTAAATTTTATTATTCCCCTTAATTTATCTTTTATATATATATTCTTTTTCTAAATAAGGTATTTTCAACCTTACTACATAATTATAATTTTTTATTATGAAATCAGTTTCATCTGATGATACCGTTAAAGAATTTTTCATTTTCAATCTATTTTTAATTCCATATTTTTCAAACTTAGAATTATTTTGTTTTAAATCCTTTTCAGTATCAAATCCATAATATGCATATCCATGTTTTAATAAGTATTCAATATAATACTGATATAACTCTTTTTTTGTCTTTTGCAAAAAGTCTATATTTATATTACACCATTTTAAACTATCTTTAATATGTTTTTCTGAATTTTCATCATATCTATTGATATCTGTGTTTTCAAATCTTAATATAAAATCTCCATTATATTTTTTAGCAAATAAATAATTATAAAGAGCAGTTCTTAATCCACCTATATGAAATGGTCCTGTAGTACTTGGAGCAAATCTAACTCTTATTTTTTTTAACATAATTATTAATAATATTTTATATATATAATTAAAATTATTAATAATTTTAATTATTTTCATATATAATTGAATATTATTTATGTAAAGCATTTTTGAAAATTTATTACAAAATGATTGATGTAAATTATGTTACAAACATTAGAAAATGCATTATAAAATATATTATTATTTTATCTATGTTAATTCTAATATCAAGAATTTTTTATATGCAAATTTTAGATGACAAATATATTTTTGCAGCTAATAATAATATTTTAAGAAAAGAAATCATATACCCTTCTAGGGGGATAATTAAAGATATTAATAATAATATTATTGTTAATAATAAGCCAGTTTATAATTTATTTATAATACCTAGAAAAGCCAAAAATATAGATATTAATAAATTATCTCTATTAATAAAAGTTACACCAAAATATATAAGAGATAAGATTTATAACTCTAAAAATATTGATGTAATAATTTTGATAAAGAGAGATATACCTGATTATATATATGCTTCTTTGCAAGAAGAACTACATAATTTTAATGGATGCTTTATACAAAGAGTCACTAAAAGAAATTATCCATATAATATTACAGCATCACATGCCTTAGGATATGTATCAGAAGTAGAAAATGCTGATATAATAAAATCTAAAGGTTATTATAATATAGGAGATTCTATTGGGAGAACTGGTATTGAATATTCTCATGAAAGAATATTGCATGGTACTATAGGAACAAAATTTACTATTGTAGATGTATTTAACAAACCCCAAAAACCATTTCAAAATGGATTTTATGATAAAAAAACTAAAATAGGAGAAACAATAATATGTACAATTAATTTGGAATTACAAAAATTAGGAGAAAAATTAATGCAAAATAAAAGAGGTAGTATAGTGGCTATTAATCCTAAAAATGGCGATATTTTAGCATTTGTAAGTAGTCCTACATATGATCCTAATAAATTGACTGATTATTATAATAGTAATTATAATTACTTAAAATCAGATATTAAAAAGCCACTTTTAATTAGACCTATACAAGCACAATATCCTCCTGGATCATTATTAAAACCAGTTATAGCATTAATTGGTTTGGAAAAAGGAATTATTAATTCTGGTACTTATTTTAATTGTTATGGAAAATATAAAAATGGTAAATCTTTTGTTAAATGCCATAAAGCTCATGGAACGCTAAATTTAGTGAATTCTATGACATATTCATGTAATAATTGGTATTGTCAACTATTATCTTATTTATTAGATAATAATAATATACAAGAATCTTATAATGATTTTAAAGAATATTTGGAAAGTTTTGGTTTAGGAATAAAAACTAATATTGAAATACCCTTTGAAAAAACAGGTTCTATTAAATCTTCAGAATATTATAATAGCATTTATGGTAAAAAAAA
>CP063811.1:138047-154409 GCA_022818785.1 Bacteroides sp. | reverse complement strand
AAAAAAAATGGAAATCATCCAATATTATTTCTTTAGCTTTAGGTCAAGGTGAAATTACAATGACTCCTATACAAATGGCTCATATGATCGCTATTATCGCAAATAAAGGATATGGATATAGTCCTCATTTAATTAAAAAAGATAATAATTCTTATCAAAAAACTACATGTAAAGTATCTCCTCATCATTTTAATATAATACATGAAAGTATGTATAATGTTATTCAATATGGTACTGCAAAAAATTCTAAAATTAGCAATATCAATTTTTGTGGTAAAACTGGAACATCTCAATCAAGTCAGGGAGATCATTCTATATTTGGAGGATTTGCACCATATAATGATCCTGTTATAGCAATATCTGTAGTAATAGAAAACGGAGGTTTTGGATCTATGTATGCTGCCCCAATAGCTAGTATAATGATTGAAAAATATATTGCTAATAGTATAAATAAATCAGATAATTATATAAATAAATTAATTAATTATTCTAATTGATTATAAAATATGAATAAAAAATTGGATTTAATTATTATATCATCATACTTTTTGTTAGTAATACTAGGAGTTATTAGTATATATTCTAATAATTTTGATTCGTATAAAGAAATAGATTTTACAAATAAACTTAAATTTGATAATAATTATAACAAACAATTATTATGGATTTTATTATGTATAATTATAATTATAACAATACTTTTATTAGATCCTAAATGGTTTTCGATATCATCGAATATAGTAATATATTTATCAACTATATTTTTGTTAATATTGGTGTTATATAATGGTTTATCAGTTAGTGGAAGCAAATCATGGATTAATTTAGGATTTTGTAAATTACAACCTTCTGAATTGTGTAAAATATCCACTTCTCTTATAATATCTAGTATACTAACAAAATATAAATATCAATTAAATAATTTAAAATGGATATTATGTTTTATTATAATATCTATTCCAATATTATTGATAACTTTACAAGGAGATATAGGTAGTGCAACTACTTTTTTATCTTTTATAATAGTTTTATATAGGGAGGGGTTATCAATTGTGTATCCAATTATAGGAATAATATTAATATTATCTCTCTTACTAGTTAATATTATTAATTCTATACAAAATATTTTAATAATAATATTTTTTAGTATTGTAATATTTACATATATTTTGAGAAAAAATAAAAAATATTATAAAAATATTATAATAGGTGGCATAATGTTATTTATATCAATTTTAACGGCCAATTATATTACATATAATATTTTAAAACCATATCAAAGATCTCGTATAACTGTATTATTTAATCACAATAGTAAAATTAATCTTAAAAATGAAGCATATAATCTTAATCAATCAAAAATTGCTATTGGATCTGGTAGATTATTTGGAAAAGGTTTTTTAAAAGGAACTCAAACTAAATACAACTTCATACCTCAACAAGATACTGATTTTATATTTTGTACTATAGCGGAACAATGGGGGTTTATAGGCAGCAATTTAGTTATTATACTATATTTAGTATTAATATTAAGAATAATATTTTTAATTGAAAATCAAAATTCTATTTTTACAAGAATATATGGATATTCATTTATTTCTATACTATTTATACATATCATAATTAACGTAGGCATGACATTAGGTTTGATACCGGTCATAGGTATTACACTACCATATATCAGTTATGGAGGATCATCTCTTGTGAGTTTTACTATATTTTTATTTATATTAATCCGTTTAATATCAAGTAAGACTTGTATAAGCTAATGCATACAGTGTTATAATATTTTTATAAAAAAATAAAATACAATAAAAATGAATGAATATTTTAAAGAAAAAAATTTTTATATAGAAACATACGGATGTCAAATGAATTTTTATGATACTGAAATAGTAGTATCAATAATGAATAAAATGGGATTTAATTATACTAATAATATTCAATATGCAAATGTTATATTAATTAATACTTGTTCAATTAGGCAAAATGCCGAAGATTTAATTATTAAAAGACTTAACACTATAAAAAATATTATTCATAGTGATACAATAGTTGGCATTATTGGATGTATGGCAGAAAGATTAAAACATAAATTATTAAATGAAAATGAATTGATTACTTTTGTAGTAGGACCAGATTCATATGAAGAATTACCCGAAGTACTTTTTAAAGCATTTAACAAAATAAAATCCTGTAATGTAACATTATCACGTACACAAACATATGATAACATCATACCAACTTCTATTAATAAGAATATATATTCATACATATCAATAATGCGAGGATGTGATAATATGTGTACTTTTTGTGTTGTACCATTTACTAGAGGTAGAGAAAGAAGTAAAAATCCTGTCAGTATTTTTAAAGAAATAGATGTATTATTATCTAAAAATATAAAAAAAATTATACTTATAGGACAAAATGTAGATTCATATAAATGGAAAAAGAATAATGATGTTGTGGATTTTTCTTGTTTATTAGATCAAATAGCTAAAAAATTCCCAGAATTAATTATAACCTTTACAACATCACATCCTAAAGATATGACTGAAGATGTAATATATACAATATCTAATAATAAAAATATATTAAAATACATTCATTTACCAATACAATCAGGTAGTAATAAAATACTTAATCTTATGAAGAGAAAATATGACACAGAAACATTTCTTCAAAAAATACACTTTATCAGACAAATCATACCTAATTGTTCTATATCTACAGATATAATGACAGGATTTTGTGGTGAAACAGAAAAAGATCATAGTGAAACATTAAACATAATGGAAAAAATAAAATTTAACTTTGCTTATATGTTTAAATATTCTAACAGAGAGGGGACCTATGCTAGCAAAAAAATGCAAGATAATTTAAGCGATAGTGAAAAAAATAATAGATTGCAAGAAATAATTGAATTGCAGAAAAAGCATACATTATTAAGATCAAGTCAATTTATTGGAAAATATTGTAATATTTTGATTAATGGCAGATCTAAAAAATCTAATAAAGATTTTGTAGGATTTAATGAACAAAATTATAAAGTTATATTTCCTAAAAAGGATAATTTATATCCAGGTAAATATGTCAATGTATTAATTCAATCATATTCTCATAATACATTAATAGGAAAAATATCAGATGAAAAAAGATAATATTCAGTTTATTAAAAATAGATTTTCTATAATTGGTAATAATGAAATTTTGAACAATTTAATTGATATAGCAATTAAAATAGCATATACTGATGTGTCAGTATTAATTAGCGGAGAAAGTGGTACTGGAAAAGAAGTTTTTGCTAAAATTATTCATCAATTAAGTAATAGAAAGCATAATTCTTTTATGGCTATTAATTGTGGAGCCATTCCGGAAGGCACTATTGATTCAGAATTGTTTGGTCATGTAAAGGGATCTTTTACTTCTGCAACAGAAGATAGAAAAGGTTATTTTGAAACCGTAAATAATGGTACCATTTTTTTAGATGAGATTGGAGAGATGCCCTTATCTACTCAGGCTAGATTGTTACGTATTTTAGAATTAGGAGAATATATGCGAGTTGGAAGTTCTAAAATTGATAAATTAGATATTAGAATTATAGCTGCAACAAATATTAATATTGATAGTGCATTAAAAAATGGTAAAATGCGAAATGATCTATATTATAGATTAAGTACTATAAAAATTAATATACCATCACTTAGGGAAAGAAAAGAAGATATAAAAATTATTTTTTATTATTATTTAAAATATTTTAGCGATAAATATAAAACCCAATATCCTTCTGTAGATGAAAAAGCATTAAACTTAATAGAAAATTATCATTGGCCTGGTAATATAAGACAATTAAAAAATATTGCAGAACAAATTATTGTCCTAGAAAATAAAGAATTTTTAGATTTAATAACTTTAAAAAAATACATACCTACTAATATAGAAACATTCAATAATAAACTTTCAATAAAGAACAATTATAATAACAGTATAACTGAAAAAGAATTTTTATATAAAATATTGATAGATATGAAAAAAGAGGTTAACGATTTAAAAAGAATTGTATCTACAATTATAAAAAGTAGTAATTTATCTGATAAATCACATTTGTTAAAAAATATACTGTTAAAAAAAAATAATGAAAAAAAATTGAAAATACCAATTGAAGATAAAAATCATATATTGATTAATGATGATTATAATCATGTTGAGGATACATTATCTTTGAAAGATCAAGAAAATCAATTGATTAAAAAAATACTAAAAAAAAATCATGGTAAACGAAAAAACACAGCTTCTGATTTAGGTATATCAGAAAGAACATTATATCGTAAAATAAAAAATTTAAAAATTCATTAATTCATTATCATTTAATAATGATAGTATTTTTTCTTTTACATAATTTATTTTAATTCTTTCTTGTTGCATAGAATCTCTATATCTTAGAGTTACACTTTCATCATTTAAAGTATTATTATCTACAGTAATACAATAAGGGGTTCCTATAGCATCTTGCTTTCTATATCTTTTTCCTATTGAATTCTTGATAAAATATTTTGCTTCAGTATAAAATTTAATATCATGAAAAATATTAATACTTATATTAATGAGTTCATTTTTTTGAATTAAAGGCATTATTGCAACTTTAATAGGAGATAGCATTGGATTTAATTTCAATAAAAATCTTTGTTTATTATTAATATTTTCTATTACAAAGGAATCAAATAATATAGATAAAAATAACCTATCTACACCAATTGATGTTTCCACAACATGAGGAATATAATATGTATTATTTTTTTTGTCAAAAACTTTTATATTTTGTTTTGAACAACGTTGATGTCTTTTCAAATCATAATCTCCTCTTAAATGAATTCCTTCTATTTCTTTAAATCCAAATGGGAAAAGATATTCTATATCACTACCTTCTAATTCATAATGTGATTTTTGATCATGATTTTTAATTTTTATTTTGGATTTATTTAAAAGGTTAAAGTGCCATTGTAATCTTCTTTTTTGCCAATTTTCATACCAGTATTTATTATCTTTTGGAATTACAAAATATTGTAATTCCATTTGTTCAAACTCTTTCATGCGCATAATAAATTGTCTTGCTATAATTTCATTTCTAAATGCCTTACCAATTTGAGCCACACCAAATGGTATTGATAAATTATTACTTTTAACAATATTATTAAAGTTGATAAATATACCTTGAGCTGTTTCAGGTCTCAAGTAAACATTATTATTACTATTAATATCAGTGTTTATATTAGTATAAAACATCATATTCATTATTTTTGGTTTTGTCCAATTAGATGTTTTTGAAATAGGATCTAAAATATTATAATGTTTTATTAATTCAAATAATTTACTTAAATCTTTTTTTGAAATACATTCATCAATATCTCTTTTTAGAGTTTGGGCTTTATTTATATCATTGTCAAAATCTTGTATTTTAATATCTATTAATTCATCTATTCTGTATCTTAGTTTAGAATCTTTATTATCAATCATTATATCATTAAATTGTTCTAAATGGCCAGAAGCTCTCCATATTTTTTCATGAGTTAATATAGCAGAATCTAATCCTACAATTTCATTATTCATTTGTATCATAGACTTCCACCAATATTTTTTTAAATTATTTTTCAAAGCAATTCCATTAGGACCATAATCATAAATAGAATTTATTCCTTCATATATTTCACTACTTGCAAATATAAATCCATAATTTTTACAATGTGTAATAATTTCTTTCAAAGAATATTTTACTTCTTTCATAAGATTGATTGATATTATTTTTCATTTACAATTCTAAATATAAAATTCTTTTATTTTGAATAAAACTATTTTATAATAAAAAAATTGATAAATATTATTAAATTTATCATTGATATAACAAATTTTTATTTAAGATGTTTTTATTTGATTTATTTACTCAAAATATAGCGATTGATTTAGGTACTGCTAATACTTTAATTATATTTAATGATAAAGTCGTTATAGAAGAACCTTCTGTAGTAGCTATTAATAGACAAAATGGTAAGATTTTAGCATTAGGAAAAGAAGCAATGTTTATGGATGGTAAAACTCATGAACATATTAAAATTATAAGGCCTATGAAAGATGGTGTTATTGCAGATTTTCATGCTGCAGAACATATGATAAGAGGCTTTATTGCAATGATTGACAAACGTAAAAGATGGTTATTTACATCTTTAAATATGGTGATATGCATACCTTCTGGAATAACCGAAGTAGAAAAAAGAGCTGTAAGAGATTCTGCTGAAATAGCTGGGGCAAAAGATGTTTATATGATTCAAGAACCAATGGCAGCAGCTATAGGTATTGGTATTGATGTTTTAGCACCATGTGGTAATATGATAGTTGATATAGGTGGAGGATCTACTGAAATTGCAGTTATAGCTTTAGGAGGTATAGTAAGTGATAAATCTATTAGAATTGCAGGAAATAATTTAGATGATGATATAGTTAATTATATGAGATATCAACATAATGTCTTAATTGGTTATAGAACTGCTGAAAAAGCTAAAATAGCAATTGGAACAACTATTTGTAAAAACAAAGATTTTAAATTATCTGAATTTGCAATATATGGTAGAGATTTGGTGACTGGAATACCTAAACAGATTATAATATCTTCTGAAGAAATTGCCAAATCAATAGATAAATCAATATCTAAAATTGAAGAATCAATTTTAAAAGCTTTAGAAATTACACCTCCTGAATTAGCAGCTGATATATATCAAACAGGAATATATTTGACTGGAGGAGGAGCTTTATTAAAAGGATTAAGTAATAGAATTATGGAAAAAACAAAATTAAATGTTCATATAGCAGAAGATCCTTTAAGAGCAGTAGTAAAAGGAACTGGTATAGTGCAAAATAATATTAAAAAATATTCATTTCTAATTCAGTAGAATGCAATATATATTTATAAAGAAAAATAATTATTGGATATTATTTGTTATATTTTTCTTTTTATCTCTGTTTATTTTTATCTCAAATAATAATTATCAAAAAGAAACTATACTAAATAGTAGTAATTATTATATAGGATATATTTATTTATATTCTAATTATTTTAGAGAATATTTAATTCTTAAAAAGAATAATAATTTCTTAATTAAAGAAAATAATGACTTAAAAAATTATATATCTAATAATATATATAATAATGATTATTTTAACATTCAATTACATGATTTTGATAATTATCGATATAAATATATTTATGCCAAAGTCATTAATAACAGCGTATCATTATTGAATAATTATTTAACTCTTAATAGAGGCAAAAAAGATGGTATATGTTCAGGAATGGGTGTTATATATAATAATAGTGTAGTAGGTATTATAAAAGATACTTCTAATAATTTTAGTACAGTATATTCAATATTAAATTGTAATATTAAAATTAGTGTTAAATTAAAAAATAATAATGCTATAGGTTCTTTATCGTGGAATGGCATTGATATACAGTATGCTAATCTAGATGATATTCCAATTCATATAAAGATTAAAAATGGAGATATAGTATTAACTACTGGATATTCTTTATTTGAAGAGAATATTCCAATAGGATTCATAGATGATGATTTTAAATTTAATAAAAATAGTGATTTTTGGCAATTAAAAGTTAAATTGTTTACTCAATTTATTAATTTACAATATGTTTATATAGTTTATGATAAGTTTCAAATAGAAAAATTAAATTTAGAAAAATTACATTATGATACTTAAGTTAAGTACGTATATAATTATATATATGATACAGGTACTTTTATGTAATAATATGAAATTATACGGAATATATGTTCCCTATATATATATATATTATTACATACATTACAATTGATCATAATTTTTTAAAACTTTATATGATAGCTTTTTTATTAGGCTGTATTATTGATATTTTCGATAATACAATGGGACTACATTGCATGGCTTGTATATGTATGACTTTTTATAAAGTTTTAATATATAATTTTTATAAAAAAAAAAATGGATTGAACAAATCAATTATAATAAAACAGATATATTTAATTACATAAATACATATTTATCAATTGTAATACACCACTTTATATTATATCATTTTGCTTTATTTAGTTTAAAACATTTTGGTATAATTACTTTACATGTATTAAAACATTCCATTATGACTAGTTTTTTTATATTTTTTATTAAATTTTTAAATAAGTAATTACTTTTTTATGTTATATTTTTTCATAAATTTATCTATCCTTCCAGCGGTATCTATAAATTTATTTTCTCCAGTATAAAAAGGATGTGATTTGCTTGATATTTCAACCTTAAATAAAGGATATTTTTTTCCATCATGCCATATAATAGTATCATTGGTATTAACACATGATCTAGTTAAAAATGAGTAATCACTTGATGTATCTTGATAAATAATTAATCTGTAATTTTTAGGGTGAATATTTTTTTTCATGATATTTATTGTTTATTATATTATATGATCTACTATTCCATATTTTTTAGCTTCTTCTGAATTCATCCAGTAATCTCTATCGCAATCTCTATTAATTTTATTAATAGGTTTATTACAATTTATCGATAAAATTTCATTTGCTATGTTTTTTGATTTTATAATTTCTTTAACTTGTATTTCTATATCTGATGATGTTCCAGATATTCCTCCTAAAGGTTGATGTATCATTACTTTTCCATATTTATAAATATATCTATTCCCTTTATTACCTGATGATAATAGAATAGACCCCATAGAAGCACATAAACCCATACAAACTGTTGAAATTTTATTATTTATACTTTTAATAATATCATATATAGCTAATCCAGAGACGATACTACCCCCTACACTATTAATCAATAATATTATATCATTATCTTTATTTTCATAATTTAAATATAAAATTTTTTTAATTACTGATTCAGCCAATACATCATTTATTGTACCCCAAATAAATATTTTTCTATTTTTTAAAAAAACATTATCTATTTTATCTTGTAAAAAAATAAATTCATTTTTTTGATTCATAACAATTTTTTTTTTATAAATTAGTAGTATCTTTTTTTTAAAAAAGCAATATACAAAAAAAATATGTTATGCTCGATAGTATAATGGCAGTACAACAGATTTTGATTCTGTTAGTCTAGGTTCGAATCCTGGTCGGGCAGTTTATATACTTATTAATTTTTTAAATATTATCAAAGCATATTATATATTAAGAAAATGAAATACATAAACATTAATGGAAACTTGCGTAAATTTATTAGCAAATCACATCTCAAAAATTTGAGAAACAATTTTTTAATACCTTGTGTTTTATATTCTAAAAATACAGTTATACATTTTTCTATTAATTATAATAATTTTATATCCGATTTAACTAATTGTAATAATAAATTAGTTAATATATTAATTAATGATACTCAAAAAAAATATGACGCAATAATACAAGATATACAATTTCATCCTGTTAGCGATCAGATTATTCATATAGATTTTATGATGATTAATAATGAAACAAATGTAAAAGTAAATATTCCTATTAAAATTTTTGGAAAATCACCTGGTATACAATCAGGAGGCAAATTACATATTAATATGAGATCTATTTATGTAAGAGGATTAATTAAAGATTTACCTCAAGAATTTAAAATAAATATTGGTCAATTAAATATTGGAGATGTTATTCAAATTAAAGATATATTAGCAGATAATATTTCAATATTAAACGATAATAATAGTACTATTTTGAAAATAGCTATGTCTAAAGCAATGATATCTGATAAAAATCAATCAAAAGAGAACAAATAAAAATGCGTAATGGATAATTATTTAATTATTGGCATTGGCAATAAAGGAAATAAATATTATAATAATAGACATAACATAGGATTTTTAATAATAGATGAGTTTGCTAAATCACATAAAATTAGTATGTCTTTTAATAGAGATATATATTATGGACATATTATTTTATGTAACAAAAAAGTTCATTTAATTAAACCATACTCTTATATAAATCAGTGTGGATATATTATAAGAAAATATATTGTAAAATATCGAGTAACAATAGAAAAAATACTTATAATTTCAGATGAAATATATTTACCTTTTGGTATTGTAAAATTTAAAAATAAAACAAATAATATTCAACATAATGGTATTAAAAATATAAATCAACAACTTAAAAATAATCAATATGCTTTATTACGATTTGGTATTGGCAATAACTTTTCAAAAGGTAATCAAAAAGATTATGTATTAAGTGATTTTTCTGAAAATGAAAACCAAAAACTCAAAATCTCTATAAATAAAAGTATTGAAGCAATAAATTGCTTTATACACCAAGGTATAATAAAATCTATGAATCAATTTAATTGTATTAAATAATTTTTTTTACTTATCAACAAAAGTATTATACTCATCTTTAGAATATACTTCTACTTTAGAAGAATCAATAATTCCTGTTCCTGCAGGAATTAAATGCCCTACAATAACATTTTCTTTCAATCCTACTAATGAATCTACTTTTGCACTTATTGCTGCTTCATTTAATACTTTAGTAGTTTCTTGAAAAGATGCTGCGGCTATAAAACTTTTTGTTCCTAAAGATGATTTAGTAATACCTTGCAATATTTGAACAGAAGTGGCAGATTTTGCATCTGAATACTGCATTAATTTAACATTTTGTTTTTTTAAATATGAATTTTCATCATGTAATTCTCTTGAACTAATTATTTGACCATTTTTGTATTTTAATGAATCACCTTTATCAGAAATAACTTTTTTATCATATAATCTATTATTTTCTAAATTAAATTCATTTTTATTAACACATTCTTTTTCTATAAATTTAGAATGTCCTGGATCAGATATTATAACTTTTTGCATCATTTGTTTAACAATTACTTCAAAATGCTTATCATTTATTTTAACTCCTTGTAGTCTATATACTTCTTGTATTTCATTAACTAAATATTCTTGTACTGCTCTAGGACCTTTAATTGATAATATATCAGATGGTGTTATTGATCCATCTGATAAAGGATCTCCAGAATTAACAAAATCGTTATTTTGTACTAAAATATGTTTAGATAGTGGAATAAGATATTTTTTTATATCACCATTTTTAGATTCTATGATAATTTCTTTATTACCCCTTTTAATACTACCTAAAGTTACCACTCCATTTATTTCAGATACTATTGCAGGATTTGATGGATTTCTAGCTTCAAATAACTCTGTTACTCTAGGTAATCCTCCTGTAATATCACGTGTTCTACCTGTTAGTCTAGGTATTTTTACTAATATTTGTCCAGCATGCACTTTATCTTCATGATTAACTATGATATGTGCTCCAACTGGGATATTGTAAGATTTAATTTCTTTATTTTGTTCATTATATATATTAATAACAGGATTTTTACTTTTATCTCTTGTATCTATAATAACCTTTTCTCTATGCCCTGTTTGTTCATCTGATTCTTCTCTATATGTAATATCTTCTATTATGGATTCATAACGTACTACTCCAGATATTTCAGATATTATTACTGCATTATATGGATCCCAAGTGCATATAACATCACCTTGATTTACAAAAGAATTATTTTTTAACATAATATTCGATCCATACGGAATATTATTACTTTTTAATATTTTACCAGTTATATTATCTATAATTCTAAATTCTCCTGATCTACTTATTGTAATACAATTTACTATATCATCATTATTAATATAATTTACATATTTAACGGAATCAAAAATCAACTTTCCAGAAAATTTAGCTGTAATTTGAGATTTAGCAGCTATACTAGAAGCTGTTCCTCCTACATGAAATGTTCTTAACGTTAGCTGTGTTCCTGGTTCTCCAATTGATTGTGCAGCTATAACTCCTACAGCTTCTCCTATTTGTACTAAATTGCCTGAAGATAAATTTCTTCCGTAACATTTTACACAAACACCTTTATTAGATTCACATGTTAATACTGATCTAATATCTACTGATTCAATAGATGAATTTTCAATTTTTTCAGCTATTATTTCATCGATTTCACAACCAGATTCAATATATAATGAATTATCAATAGGATCATATATATCATTTAAAGCTACTCTACCTAATATTCTATCATATAAAGGTTCTACTATGTCTTCGTTATCTTTTAAAGAAGATATAGAAACACCTCTTAATGTATTACAATTGTATTCAGTAATTATTACATCTTGGGCTACATCATGCAATCTTCTAGTTAGATAACCAGCATCTGCAGTTTTTAAAGCTGTATCAGCTAACCCTTTACGTGCTCCATGAGTTGATATAAAATATTCTAATACAGATAATCCTTCTTTAAAATTAGACAATATAGGATTTTCAACAATTTCTCCTCCTATACCCGATTTTTGAGGTTTAGCCATTAATCCTCTTATTCCACACAATTGCCTAATTTGTTCTTTAGATCCTCTAGCACCAGAATCTATCATCATATAAACAGAATTAAATCCATTTTGATTTTTTGATAAAATATCTATTAAATTATCAGTCAAATTAGAATTTACTTTTGTCCATATATCAATTATTTGATTATATCTTTCGTTATTAGTAATTAATCCTATATTATAATTATTCCATATTTCTTTAACTTCTGCATTAGCTTCATCAATTAATTTTGATTTATTATCAGGAATTATTAAATCTTTTAAATTAAAAGATAATCCCCCTTCAAAAGCATTTTTAAATCCTAAATTTTTGATTTTATCTAAAAAATCAACTGTTTTGGGAATTCCTACTTTATAAATAATTTTGCTAATTATATCCCTTAAAGATTTTTTTGTTATAACTTCATTTATAAATCCTAATTCTTCAGGTACCAATTCATTAAATAGTACACGGCCAACAGTCGTATCAATTAAAGATTTTTCAAGATATCCCTTTTTATTTAAACAAAATGCTCTCATTCTAATAGGAGAATGTAAATTAAGTATACCGTGATTATAAGCAATATTAACTTCTTCATAATCATAAAAAGTATTTTTTCTTACATTACTATTATTTTTTAACTCTTTAGTTAAATAGTATAATCCTAAAACCATATCTTGTGAAGGAACTGTAATAGGCATACCATTAGCAGGATTTAATATATTATGTGATGCTAACATTAATAATTGAGCTTCAACAATAGCAGCATTACTCAATGGTATATGAACAGCCATTTGATCGCCATCAAAATCAGCATTAAATGCTGTACAAACTAATGGATGCAACTGTATTGCTTTACCTTCTATAAGTTTAGGCTGAAAAGCTTGTATCCCTAATCTATGTAATGTAGGTGCACGATTTAATAAAACAGGATGTCCTATTAAAATATTTTCTAATATTTCCCATACAATAGATTCTCTATTATCTATTATTTTTTTAGCAGATTTAACAGTTTTTACAATTTCTCTTTCTAAAAGCTTCCTAATTATAAATGGCTTATATAACTCTGCACACATTTCTTTTGGTAATCCACATTCATGAAGAGATAAATTTGGACCTATTACTATTACAGATCTACCTGAATAATCTACTCTTTTACCTAATAAATTTTGACGAAATCTTCCTTGTTTACCTTTTAAAACATCAGATAACGATTTTAAATTTCTATTTCCCTCTGTTTTAACGGCATTAGCTTTTCTAGAATTATCAAATAAAGAATCTATAGATTCTTGTAGCATTCTTTTTTCATTTCTTAATATAACTTCTGGTGCTTTAATCTCAATTAATCTTTTTAATCTATTGTTTCTTATAATTACTCTTCTATATAAATCATTAATATCAGATGCTGCAAATCTACCTCCATCTAATGGCACTAATGGTCTTAAATCTGGAGGTATAACAGGTAAAATATCTATAATCATCCATTCAGGATTATTTTCAATTCTACTATTTGCATTTCTAAACAATTCTACAATATTTAATCTTTTTAATGCATCATTTTTTCTTTGCTGTGATGTTTCATTCATTGCTTGATGCCTTAATTTATAAGATAAATCATCTAAATCTATATTTTTTAATATATGTTTAAGAGCTTCTCCACCCATCTTTGCAATGAATTTATTAGGATCTGTATCATCTAAATATTTATTTTCTTTGGGCAAAGAATTCATTATATCTATATATTCATCTTCTGAAAGAAAATCCAAATATTTAATACCATCATTTTCTTTTACTCCTGCTTGTATTACAACATATTTTTCATAATAAATTATCATTTCTAATCTTTTAGAAGATAATCCTGTTAAATATCCAATTTTATTTGGCAAAGATCTGAAATACCATATATGTACAATAGGAATCACTAAATTAATATGACCTATTTTTTCTCTTCTAATTTTTTTTTCTGTAATCTCTACACCACATCTATCACAAACAATTCCTTTATATCTAATTCTTTTATATTTACCACATCCACATTCATAATCTTTTATAGGACCAAAAATTCTCTCACAAAAAAGACCATCTCGTTCTGGCTTAAATGTTCTGTAATTTATTGTTTCTGGTTTTAAAACTTCACCACTAGATTTAGATAAAATAGATTCTGGAGAAGATAAACTAATAGTAATACTAGAAAAACTACCATCAGTTCTAATTAATTTTTTATTTATCATATTATATAATTAATCAATCAATATCATTTGAATTTTATTTCAAGACATAATCCTATAAGTTCATGTACAAGAACATTAAAAGATTCAGGCACATTTGGCGTTGGCAATGTTTTACCTTTTACAATTGCACCATAAGTTTTTGCTCTAGATGATATATCATCAGATTTAAGAGTTAATATTTCACGTAAAATATTGGCTGCTCCAAATGCTTCTAAAGCCCAAACCTCCATTTCACCTATTCTTTGTCCTCCAAATTGAGATTTACCTCCTAAAGGCTGTTGCATTACTAAAGAATAAGGGCCTATTGATCTAGCATGCATTTTATCATCTACCATATGACCTAATTTCATTATATATATTATACCAACTGTAGTTGGACTATGAAATTTTTCTCCGGTTAGTCCATTATATAAATAAGTAGCACCTAATTTAGGTAAATTTGCTTTATTAATCCACTTATCAACTTCTTCATATGAAGCTCCATCAAAAATAGGACTTGAAAATTTAACATTTAATATTTTACCTGCCCAACCTAAAACTGTTTCATAAATTTGACCAATATTCATACGAGAAGGGACACCTAAGGGATTTAATATAATATCAATTGGCTCTCCATCTTCTGAAAATGGCATATCTTCTTGTCTTACAATCTTTGCAATAATACCTTTATTACCATGTCTACCAGCTATTTTATCTCCTACTTTTAATCTTCTTTTTTGAGCTATAACTACTTTAGCCTTTTTTAAAATACCTGAATGTAAATCATCACCAACAGTAACTCTAAATATTTGTTTTTTATATTTATGATTAATAATTTTTAATTCTAATAAATAATTATTTATTAATTTATTTATTAATTTATTTTTTTTATACAAAAAATTTAAATCAGTATTACTATAATCTATTTTTGATAAAAAATCTTTAGTAATTGTTTTTTCTTTATCAAAGATAATATTATCAGATAAATCTTTGATTTCACAATCAATATTTAAATTATTATCTAATAATGTGATAATTTTATCTGTAAGGCTATCTTTAAGATTTACAACTTCATTGTTATATTCGTTATCTAAATATTTGATATCATTTTTAAATTTGTTATTATCAAAATTAGATTTATCTATTTTTGTTAGTAATTGAGTATCAATAACAGTTCCATATACAGATTGAGATGCTTTTAACGAAGCATCTTTAACATCTCCTGCTTTATCACCAAATAAAGCTCTTAATAATTTTTCTTCTGGTGTAGGATCTACTTCTCCTTTAGGTGTTATTTTTCCGATTAATATATCTCCAGGTTTCACATTAGAACCTACTTTTATAATTCCATTTTCATCTAAATTTCCAATAGATTCTTCACTTACATTAGGTATATCATAAGAAAATTCTTCTTTACCTCTTTTTGTATCTCTTACATCTAATTCATATTCTTCAATATGTATTGAAGTAAATAAATCATTTTTAACAACATTTTCAGAAATAACTATTGCATCTTCAAAATTAAATCCTTGCCATGGCATAAATGCCACTTTCAAATTTCTACCTAATGCCAATTCACCTGATTGAGTTGAATATCCTTCGCAAATAACTTGATTTTTGACAATATGATCACCTTTTTTAACTATAGGTTTTAAGTTAATACATGTATTTTGATTAGTTTTTTTAAATTTAGTTAAATTATATTTTTT
>CP063811.1:133302-137997 GCA_022818785.1 Bacteroides sp. | reverse complement strand
TCAAAACAAGTCAATTCATATTCTTTATCAATTAAATATTCTACAATGATAGTACTGGAATCTACATATTTAACTATTCCATTTTGCTCAGCATTGATCATAGATCTAGAATATTGAACAACATCACTTTCCAATCCCGTTCCAACTATAGGAGCTTCTGGATATAATAATGGAACAGCTTGTCTTTGCATATTAGATCCCATTAATGCTCTATTAGCGTCATCATGTTCTAAAAATGGTATTAAGGAAGAAGCTATAGATGCAGTTTGATTCGAGGCAACATCCATTAATGATATTTTATCATTTGAAACTACAGGAAAATCTCCTTGAGATCTTGCTTTAATTTCTTTATTTATAAAGCAACCATCCTTATTAATAGGTGTATTTGCTTGTGTTATTATTTTATTATCTTCTTCTTCTGCACTTAAATAAACTATATCCTCATTTTTAACATTAACTTTACCATTAATTACTTTTCTATAAGGAGTTTCAATAAATCCTAAATCATTAATTTTAGCATATACACACAAAGATGATATTAATCCTATATTAGGCCCTTCTGGAGTTTCAATAGTACAAAGTCTACCATAATGAGTATAATGAACGTCTCTAACTTCAAATCCAGCTCTCTCTCTAGAGAGGCCTCCAGGCCCTAAAGCAGATAATCTTCTTTTATGTGTTATCTCAGATAACACATTTGTTTGATCTAAGAATTGAGATAATTGATTAGTTCCGAAAAAAGAATTTATAACAGATAGTAATGCTCTGGCATTTATTAAATCAGACGGTGAAAAGACTTCATTATCACGTACATTCATTCGTTCTTTAATATTTCTTACCATCCTAGAAAAACCCAAATTAAATTGAGTATACAACTGTTCTCCTACAGTTCTAACTCTTCTATTGCTTAAATGATCTATATCATCAACATCTTCCTTAGAATTTATAAGCTTTATTAAATATCTAACAATTTCTATTATATCTTTTTTTGTTAAAGTCCTAGTGCTATAAGGAATTTCTAATTTAAGCTTTTTATTAATTCTAAACCTTCCTACATTTCCTAAATCATATCTTTTATCTGAAAAAAATAGTTTATCTATAATACCCCTAGCGGTTTCTTCATCAGGAGGTTCAGTATTTCGTAATTGTCTATAAATATACTCAACTGCTTCTTTTTCAGAATTTGCAATATCTTTTTGAAGAGTATTATATATAATAGATGCTTCAGCAGAGAAATACCCTGAATTATTTACAATCATAACAGATTCAGCGCCAGAATCTAAAATAATATCTATATTATCTTTTGATATAATAGATCCTCTATCTAATAATATTTGATTTTTATCTAATGATATAACTTCTCCAGTATCCTCATCTACAAAATCTTCTATCCAATTTTTTAATACTTTTGACGCTAATTTAAATCCTATTTTAGATTCTAAATTATGTCTATTAACAATAACTTCTTCTGATATATTAAATAAATTTAATATATCTTTATCTGTACTATATCCTATAGCTCTTAATAATGTTGTAACAGGAAATTTTTTCTTTCTGTCAATATAAGCATACATGATATAATTCATATCAGTAGCAAATTCTATCCATGCCCCTTTAAAAGGTATGATTCTAGCAGAATATAGCTTAATGCCATTAGTATGCCTGCTTTGTGCGAAAAAAACTCCAGGAGATCTATGTAATTGAGCAACAACAACTCTTTCAATACCATTAATTATGAAAGCACCTTTATCATTCATATAAGGTATACTACCTAAATATACATCTTGTATAGTTGTTTTAAATTCTTCATGTTCATCATCATTACATGACAATTTTAATTTAGCTTTTAAAGAAACACTATAAGTTAATCCATATTTGATGCATTCATTTATATTATATTTAGGTGGATCTATAAAATAATCTATAAATTCTAAATTATATATATTGCGAACATCGCTTACAGGAAAATTATCTTTAAAAACTTTATATAGACCTTCATTAATTCTTTGATTTTTATCGGATTCTAATTTAAAAAAATTTCTAAATGATTTTAATTGAAGTTCCAAAAAATCCGGATAATTTACCTTTAATGTATTTTTTGAAAATGATATTCTCGTATTTGTCAAATTATATATATTTTATATGATATTAAATATTACATATTATATGCTTAAGATAGACTAACTTTTGCACCTAAACTTTCAAGTTTTTTCTTTATTTCATCAGAATCATTTTTATTTACATTTTCTTTAAAAATTTTAGGAGTATTGTCTACAATTTCTTTAGCTTCTTTAAGAGATAATCCTGTTATTTCTTTAATAGCTTTAATAACTGATAATTTTTGATTACCAACTTCTTCTAGAGTAATTTTAAAAATTGTCTTTTCTTTTTTAATTTCCTTTTTAGAAATAACATTTTCATTAGAAGTTATATTATTAGATATATTATTTGTTTCTATATTATATTCACTTTTTAATATTTTACTTAATTCATTAACTTCTTTTACAGTTAAATTAACTAATTTTTCAGCAAACGATTTTAAATCTGTCATATATTTTACTTTTAATAATGGTTAAAAAAATATTACTAATTTAATAATACATTAGTAATACTTAAAAAAAATGAATTACTTTTTTTCAAGTATTTTTAATAATGTTAATATTTTATTATTTGATTGTATATTGGCCATTATAGTACTAAATTGATTATTTAATCCATTAATAATATCCATTAACAAATCTTTTTGAGATTTTATTTTAGATAATTCATTAATACTACAATTTACATATAATATATCTTCAATGATAGCACCTTTAACAATAATATTAATATTATTATTAATATTAATATTGTTAAGCATATTAGCAATTTTTTTACTATTGTGATTGCTAAATATCATTCCAGATGATTCATGCAAAACACTATCTATTGTATTGTAATAAGAACTACTTTGATCTAAAGATTTTTTTATTAATGTATTTTTAGCAACTTTAAAAATTATATCAAATTTATAGCAATAAGATCTGATCATGCTAATATCTAATGCATTTAGATTATTAATATTAACTATATATATTGTTTTATATTTTTTGATATCATTTTTTATTTTTAAAATGATATCTTTTTTTAAAATTTTACTCATAATATATTTTTGGAATCTATTTTAACAGATGCACCCATTGTGCTAACTAAAAATATACTTTTATAAAAGTCATTTTTCTTAATATAATTTGAAAACATACTTGATATCTGTTTTATACTATAAATTGTATTTTCGCAAATTTGATCAATACTAAAATTAGTTTTACCAATAGTAATATGAATAATTCCACCTTTATCCATTTTTAGGTATATTTTACCTTTTTTTATCTTCATAATTTCTTTTTGAAGATCATCAGTAATATTGCCAGATTTAATTGTAGGCATCAATCCTTTAGGTCCTAATAAAGGCCCTAATTTACTGATTTTTGAAAAATTTTTACTGCTTATAACTATGTTATCAAAATCAAACCATTTATTCTCTATTTTAAAAATATAATCTTCTAATCCTGCATAATCAGCTCCAGATTTCAAACATAAATCAATTTCATTTTCATCACATAATGCTAAAATTTTATTTTTTTTACCATTACCATGAGGTATGCTAATAGAGCCTCTAATATTATTTATAGATTTTTTAATATCAACATTCAATCTTAAATGTAAATCTATAGAAGCATTAAAATTGACTTTTTTAATTTTATATATTAATTCGACAGCAGACTTTACATCATATGTTTTATTATGATCTATTATCGATAATATATCCTTTCTTTTTTTTGTTATTTTAATCACTATATTTTTATTTTAAAACTAAATATTAATATTTTATGGTAATACCCATACTCCTAGCTGTTCCAATCACCATTTTAACTGATGAATCAAGTTTAAAAGAATTTAAATCATTTTCTTTGTTTTGGGCTATTTTTTTTATATCATCTATGTGTACAGATCCAATTTTTTTTCTATTAGGCTCAGAAGATCCTTTTTCTATTTTTAGATATTCTTTCAATTGAACAGAAACAGGAGGTTTTTTAATAACAAAAGTGAACGATTTATCTTCATATACAGTAATGATTACTGGTAATGTTTTATTTAACAATTCACTAGTTTTATCATTAAACTGTTTACAAAATTGCATTATATTTAGCCCTTTAGCTCCTAAAGAAGGGCCAATAGGAGGTGATGGATTAGCTTTACCACCCTTTATTTGTAATTTAATATATCCAATAATTTTCATATTATAAATCATTTTTGATCGAATATAAATAAAATTTTACTATCTCTCAACTTGAAAATAATTTAATTCTACAGGAGTACGTCTTCCAAATATTTTTACTATAATTTTTAATCTTTTCTTTTCTTCATTAATATCCTCTATTACTCCATTAAATCCATTAAAAGGCCCATCTATAATTTTTATACTTTCGCCCATATAATATTTATTTAATGATATTGATTTGTCAGATATGATATTTACTTTATTAAAAAATCTAGTTATTTCTTTATCAGTTAAAGGTATAATACTATTAGGTTTACCTAAAAATCCTACTACATAATTAATTTTTTGAAAAAAATTTTTAACTTCTTCATTTAATACAACTTCTATCATAACATAACCAGGATAAAAAATTCTTTCTTTTAATATTTTTTTTT
>CP063811.1:128911-133252 GCA_022818785.1 Bacteroides sp. | reverse complement strand
TTTTTAAATAGTAATACCTTTCTATAGGTAGAACTATATTTTTAATGTATTGTTTTAATTCTTTTTTCTTATGATCAAGTAATAATTGTATAGATTCTTGAGATTTTTTTTCTTTACCACTTATTACTCTTAATACGTACCATTTAAATTCTAAATTCATAATTTTATAGCAAATATTCTAAAATTTATAAAAAAATTCAATTATATTACTAAATAAAAAATCTATAATAAATATGATTAACGAAATAGTTATGATAATTGCTATAATACTTATAGTATTACTTAAAACATTATTATATTTGGGCCATATAGATTTATAAAACACTTCATTTAAAGCATCATTACAATAGAACCAAATTTTCTTCCAAAAGAAAGACATTTTAACAAAATAAAAATTTACACGGATGCCTGGATTCGAACCAAGATCGACGATTTTGGAGACCGACATTCTACCATTAAACTACATCCGTTTTTAAATATCAAAAACTAAGTTTAATTATTTAATAATTTTAGTAACTTGTCCAGCACCTACTGTACGTCCACCTTCACGTATAGCAAATCTCAATCCTTTTTCCATAGCTACAGCAGATATTAATTTAACATTTATACTAATGTTATCTCCAGGCATAACCATTTCTATGTCTTCAGGCAATGTTATTTCTCCTGTTACATCTGTAGTCCTAAAATAGAATTGAGGTCTGTATTTGTTAAAAAATGGAGTATGTCTTCCTCCTTCCTCTTTTGATAATATATAAACTTCTGCTTCGATTTCATTATGAGGAGTAACAGATCCAGGTTTACATATAATCATACCTCTTTTAATATCATTTTTTTCAATACCTCTTAACAATAATCCTACGTTATCACCAGATTCTCCACGGTCTAAGATTTTACGAAACATTTCAACACCTGTTATAACAGATTTTACATTACTAGCATTTAATCCAATTATATCAACAGCATCTCCAGTATTAATAATTCCTCTTTCTATACGCCCAGTAGCAACTGTTCCTCTACCTGTAATAGAAAATATATCTTCTATAGGCATTAGAAATGGTAAATCATTTAATCTCTTAGGCATTGGTATATGATTATCAACAGATTCTATTAATTCCAAAATTTTATCTACCCATTCTTTCTCTCCTTCTAATGCTTTAAGTGCAGATCCTTTTATGATGGGTGTATTTTCTCCGTCAAAATTATAAAAACTTAATAATTCCTTTATCTCTAATTCAACTAAATCTATTAATTCTCTGTCATCTATAACATCACATTTATTCATAAATACAACTATACTAGGAACTCCTACTTGCCTAGCTAATAATATATGTTCCCTGGTTTGAGGCATGGGCCCATCACCAGCATCAACTACTAATATCGCTCCATCCATTTGTGCTGCTCCAGTTACCATATTTTTTACATAATCGGCATGTCCTGGGCAATCTACATGAGCATAATGACGATTTTTTGTTTGATATTCTACATGTGAAGTATTGATTGTTATACCTCTTTCTATTTCTTCAGGAGCTGAATCTATAGAATCAAAAGAACGCAATTCAGATAATCCTTGATCATGTAAAACTTTAGTAATAGCAGCAGTTAGTGTTGTTTTACCATGATCTACATGTCCTATAGTACCAATGTTTAAATGCGGTTTTGATCGATCAAATTTTGCTTTTGCCATATTAAATCACAATTATTTAGTTAACTATTAAATTATAATATCCTTTAATATAATAAAATATATATAATATATAACAAGCCATTGACGGGAATTGAACCCGTGACCTCTTTCTTACCAAGAAAGTGCTCTGCCTCTAAGCTACAACGGCAAAACAAAATATTAGATATACTATTTTTTATATTTAATAAAGCGGACGACGAGATTCGAACTCGCGACATACAGCTTGGAAGGCTGTTACTCTACCAACTGAGTTACATCCGCAAAATTAATTTGGGGAGGGTAGGATTCGAACCCACGAAGGCATACGCCAGCAGATTTACAGTCTGATCCATTTGGCCACTCTGGAACCTCCCCATTTAAAATATAATAATAACATCATTAAGCCTTCTACCGGAATCGAACCAGCAACCTACTGATTACAAATCAGTTGCTCTACCAATTGAGCTAAGAAGGCAATCCACAAAGATAATAAATAATATTATTTTTTGTATTTAAAATATACAAATAATTTCCTATATTAGGAATAATAATTTTTTTAAAAATGTATATCAAACGTTTTATATTTAATACTCTTCAAGTAAATACATATATTTTATACGATGACACACACCAATGTGTTATTATAGATCCGGGATGTTCTAATAAAGATGAGCAAACAAAATTACATGATTTTATTAAAGTAAATAAATTAATTCCAGCAAAATTATTAAACACACATTGTCATTTAGATCATATAATTGGTAATTATTTTGTATATAAAAATTTCAATTTAAAACCTCAGTTTCATAAATTTGAAATTATGACATATAATATGTCTAATCAAAAAGCATTTGAGATTAATTTACCATATAAAGAGTGCTCTTCATTAGGTATACACTTAAATGATAATGATATAGTTACATATGGAAATTCTTCTGTTAAAGTTATTCATAATCCTGGTCATTCTAAAGGAAGTATTTCTTTTTATTCAGAAAAATACAAATTTGTTATATCTGGCGATTTAATATTTAAAAATAGTATAGGTAGAACTGATTTACCAGGTGGTAATTACAAAGATATAATAAATAGTATAAAAAATAGTTTATTTAAACTAGATGATATAACAGTTATATATCCAGGTCATAATGATTATACTTCTATAGGATACGAAAAGGCAAACAACATATTTTTAATGTGATGTTTCATTTTTTTCTAAGATTTTTATTAAAATATTGTATATAAAAGATGCTATTATACAGATTAATGCTATGTATAAAAATATATCCAACTCTTTGTAACTAGATATTAAACTTCCAACAAAACCAGCTATTAATCCTCCAAAACCTGTAACAGCAAAAAATATTCCCATCATTAATGATACATACTTATCAGGAACACTTCGTGATATAAATGACAATGCGACAGGAGAAAGACATAATTCTCCTATTGTTTGTAATAAATAAGATATTATTAAATAATACATAGATGAATATCCACATTGATTATATTGAGAAGCTGCTAAAGCCATAAATAAATAACTAACACCTATAATTAATAATCCTGTATTCATTTTGAAAAGATACGACTCATTTTTATTCCACCAAAGCCAAAATTTTGCTATAGGTATACCTAAAATCAAAATAAACAAAGCATTAGAAGCTTGAAACCATGAAGCTGGTATTATTAATAAATAATTACAATTAAATAACATATATATTAAAAATATAAATACTAATAGCATTGTTAGCAATATATTACATTTTTTTCTAAAAAAACAATATACTATACATATAAAGTTAATAACTAATAATATGTATAAAATTTCATAAAAAAATATATGTCTATTAATTTTTTCGTTAGCATATATAGTTAATAATCCGCTAGCTTGTTCAAAAGCCATAAAAAAAATTATAATTATTAAATATGATAATAATATATATTTAATATTTTTCAATTTTTTTATACTTGAAAAAGTATACGATATGACTTGTTTATCATCATACTTAATATCTTTAATTATATACTTATGACCTATGATATATGTTAAAAGCCCTATAAACATTCCTAATCCAGCCATTCCAAATCCTAAATGCCAGTCATACAACTCTCCTATAAACCCTATTATTAACATTCCTAGTAAAGAACCTATATTAATACCTATATAAAATATAGAAAAGCCTATTTCTCTATTTTTATCTGATTTTTTATATAAACTCCCTACTAATGTGGATATATTAGGCTTTAATGCTCCTACTCCTAATATTATTAGGAATAATCCAGTATAAAAAAAAAATTGAGTTTTAAATATTAATGATATGTGTCCTAAAAAAAGCAAAAACGCTCCTATCATAACCATTATTCTTGGATTAAATAAATATACAGAACATAATCCGCCTACAATACTCAATAGATACACTGAAAAAGTATAATAAGATAATAACATTATAGCATTACTATAATTCCAATTCCATCCTGGATTACTAGATAGGCTTGATGAAGTAAGAAATAATATCAAAATACTTTTCATACCATAATATGAAAATCTTTCCCATAATTCAGTAAAAAAAAGTAAATATAAACTCACAGGATGCTTATATTTTTGAACTTTTAATGTAGGTTGACTCATTATATAAAAACGTAAAAATAAGTATATTAAAAATAAGATAGTATTTTTTTTT
>CP063811.1:116596-128861 GCA_022818785.1 Bacteroides sp. | reverse complement strand
TTTTTTTTTATACTAAAAAATTTATATAAAATCTTTTATTAGAATTTTTCTACGCTTATAAGCAGGTTCTTTTTTCAAATAATTTACATTTGAATAATGTTTCTTTAAATCATATAACTTATTATAACTATTTATATTTTTGTATAAATGATACAAATATCTATTTTTATGATGAACGATTATATTGTTATTATTATCTGAACATAAATATTGATTATGAATTACATTAAATGTATTATTATCTTTTTTTTCATTAAAAAAAATTGAATTATTATTTTCTATACTGTTAAATCCAGTAGCTATAACAGTAACTGATATATCATCGCCTAATTCTTCATCATAACAATGTCCCCATATTATATCAGCATCAAATTCAGCTTGTTCTTGTATATAATCGGTTATTTCTGTTAATTCTTCTAATAATACTTCTTTATTACCTGAAGTTATATTTAGTAATATATATTTAGCACCTGATATTTTATTATCATTTAATAGGGGAGAATGTAATGCTCCTTCAACTGCATCATGAGCTCTATTTTCGCCTCCTATTTGATAGGACCCCATTATTGCAACTCCACCATTAGACATTACTGTTCTAACATCTTCAAAATCTACATTAATATATCCAGGCAAAGTGATAATTTCAGCAATTCCTTTCGAAGCTGTAGTTAATATATTATCAGCTTCTGAAAATGCATTGGATAATGATAAATTTCCAAACATACTACGTAATCTATCGTTTGATATAATTAATAATGTATCTACATATTTTTTTAATTCCATTATTCCTTCATATGCTTGATTTTTTCTTTTTTTACCTTCAAACGAAAATGGCATTGTAACTATTCCAACAGTTAAAATTTTCATTTCTTTAGCAATTTGAGCTATAACAGGACTTGCTCCAGTACCAGTTCCTCCACCCATACCTGCAGTAATAAATACCATACGTGTATTAATTCCAAAAAAATTTTTGATTTTATCTATATTTTCTAAAGCTGCATCTTTTCCTACTTGTGGAGTAGAACCAGCTCCATGTCCCATGGTTAAATTAATACCCAATTGCAATTTATTTGGAACATTACTTATATTTAAAGCTTGTGCATCTGTATTACAAATAGCAAAATCAACACCTTTAATTCCCTGTTTATACATATATGTCACAGCATTACTCCCTCCTCCTCCAACTCCTATTACTTTAATAATAGAATTATTATTTTCAGATAATTTCACATTTTGCATTATTTAATTTATTAAATATATTTTTTTAATTTGAAGTTTTTTCAAATTCATTATATATCATTTTGTCTTTATTATATATAATATTTTTTATTTGTTTTAATTTATGTTTGAAATTTTGTATAAAATTGTTTTTTACATAATTCTGCTTTACAGAATTATTATCATTTAATGATTTTATTACCAATCCTACACAAGTAGCATATTCAGGATCAGATATATCAATATCATCACATATAACATTTTCATTTGAATATCCTATTCTCACCTCAAGACCAGTTAATAATTCGACTAATTTTTTAATATTATTAATTTTAGACATTCCGCCAGTAATAACTATTCCACCAAATAATTTTTTATCATATCCAGAATTTAGTATTTCATAATATATATATTCTATAATTTCTTCCATTCGTATTTGAATAATATAATTAATATTATTAGAATATATTTTTTTTGAATTTCTTCCTTTTAATCCAGGTATAGAAGATACATGATTATTGTCATTATTATCCAATAATGCACTACCAAATTTAATTTTCAAATTTTCTGCATGTTTATGCATAACCATACATCCTTCTTGGATGTCATAGTCAATTTCATTACCCCCTAATGGGATCATTGCAAAGTATTTTATAATATTGTTTTTAATAATAATTAAATCTGTTTTTCCAGCTCCAATATCTATCAATGCCACTCCTGATTCTTTTTCTTCGTCAGTAAGAACTGCCTCAGCAGTAGCTATAGGATTGTAAATTATGTTTTCTAATACAAATTTTGATTTATTAATTGTTGTATAAACATCATTAATAAATGAATTATTAGATGTTATTATGTGAAAATTTGTTGAAATTTTTTTTCCTTTTAAACCAATTGGTGAAATTATATTAGAAATATCATCAATCAAAAATTCTTGTGGTATTATATGTATAATTTTGTCATTTAATGATATAATATCACTTTTTTTCATATTTTGTGTTAAAATATCAATATCTTCTTTTTTAATATTATTGTCATTGTTGCGAATTAATATTCCCTTATATTGATTTTTATTTATATTTTCGCTTGCAATACCAACACTTATGCTTCTATTATCAAAGTTTATTTTTGTAGAAGCTATTTTTATAGCATTTTCTATTGAATCAATAATTTTACTTTCACTCATTGAATTTCTTTTAACATTGCTATAAGATTTACTTTTATGTATTCCTATAATTTCTATTTTATCATTTAAATTTTTATATCCTATTATTGTACATATTTTACTTGTACCAATATCTAAAGAAATAGATATATCAAATTTTTTCATATATATTTTTAATATAAAATATAGTAATTTTTTTAGTTATGTAAAATTTTTAGTAATTAATTAATAAATAGCTAATCAGAACATATAATTTGATTTTTATATTTAAGATTTATAACGAGATATTTATATGAATCTATTCTATTTATTATTTTTTGATAAAATAATATAATTTTATCCATTTTTTCATTTATATCATTAGAATTACCTATTAAAAATATGTGATTATTTATATATGTTGTTAACTCTATTTCTATGTTTTTATTAACATATATATGTTTAATATGTTTAACCCAAAAAGATGAATTTTTAATATATAAACTAATTTTATAAATATCAATTACAATTTCACTTTTTATTTTACATGATTTATCATTAGCATATTCTGTAATAAATCCATATGCATTAACAATAGTATGTAAATTATCATTGTGAACATTATCAATTTTATATCCATTAAAATCAATAAAAAAAGATTTTTTGTATATATTTTCTATCTTTATTAAGATATTTTTCATATATATTTTAACATACAGATTATTATAAACATCAAAATATATAGTAATACTTTCTACTAAAGGTTTTGATATAAAAAAATCATGCACATTAAATAATAAATTGTTATGACTTTTATAATAATCAATTATGTTACTAATATATTGTTTATTGAAATAGTTATAATTATTATATATATCTATGTATATATTATTTATAATAATTTTTTCATATTTTTTAGGTACTTTAATAAAAAAAATACTTAAAAAAATTAAATAAATATAAACAAAACATAAATTATTAATCCACATTATTTTCAATAAATATTTTTACTAATTTTTTGGCAACTATATCTATATTACCAGCTCCTATAAATAGGATTACTCCATTTTTATTGTTTTTATAAATAAAATTTAATAATTCGTTATATTTTATATGATACTTATTTTTATTTTTTATTTGATCAAATATTAATAAACTACTTATTTTATGTATATTAATCTCTCTTGCAGGATATATATCCGTAATAATTATCCTATCTGCCTTTTCTAAACTATTTGCAAATAAAGAAAAAAAATCCTTAGTTCTAGAATATAAATGAGGTTGAAAAACAATAGTAATATATTTTTTATAATATATATTTTTTAATGTTTTGAGAACTTCTGATATGGCTTCATAATGATGAGCATAATCATGAATTATTGTAATATTATTTTTTTGAAATAAAATTTCAAATCTTCTCTTGACACCTTTAAATGACAATAATGCATTGTTAATTTTTATAGGTGAAATTCCTAAATAATAACTTACTGATATTGCTGCTAAACAATTGTTAATATTATAAGTACCAGGAATATTGATTTTTGCTTTAAATAATGTTTTAATGTTAAATATTTTATATGAAAAATATGTAATGTTATTATTGTATAACATATCATACCCTATTATTTTGTTATAAGATTTATCTGATGTGAAAACATTATTATATTCATATATAATTTGATTATCAAATTTTATTTTTAATTTATTATTTAATACCAATAATCCACCTAAACGTAAATTATCAATAAATAATAGAAAATTATTAAAAACATCTTCATAATTTTTATATATATCTGAATGATCAAAACCTATAGAAGTTATAACTATAATATTGGGATTTAAGTACAAAAATGATTTATCATATTCATCTGCTTCAATTAATAGAATATTGCTATTTCCATATAAAAAATTGTTATTATAATTGATCATTATACCACCTACTAGAGAGGTGAAGTTATAATTATTATATTTCAAGATATGAGATATAATAGCTGACGTGGTTGTCTTGCCATGAGTTCCTGATACAGCTATTGTAAACATTTTATTGCTAATAATACCTAATAATTCAGCTCTTTTTATTATTTTATATTGATTTTTTTTGAAAAAATTTAATATTACACTGTTTTTAACAGCAGATGTATAAATGATAATTATTTCATCTTTTTTAATTTTAGATATCAATGGAATAGATAATATATTATCTATATGGGTAATAATAATTTTATATTTATATTTAAATAGTTTGGTAAAAAAATTATCATTTAAATCATATCCTAATACCGTATATTTTTTATATATACAATATTGAGCTAACCCACTCATTCCTAATCCTCCAATACCTACAAAAAACAAGTATTTTATATTTTTATTTAACATTATAATTTAATTATTAATTAATATACTGGCAATATCTTTTGCTGCATTATTACAAGACATATTTTTAATATTATTACTTAAAATTTTACATTTATCAGTATCATTAATAAGATTAATTATAATATCCATTAATTCGATATCAATATTAATATCTTTAACAATTATAGCTGCATTATTTTTTTCAATTTCTAAAGCATTGTAATATTGATGATTATTCCTAACATTAGGAGAAGGAATTAAAATAGTCGGCTTTCCTATTATACATAATTCTGATATTGCTCCTGCTCCAGCTCTTGATATAATTATATCTGCAGCATTATAAGCATAATTTATATTTTCAATAAAATTATATAATTTTATACTGTTATATAAATTAGATTTTTTAATTAAATAATTATTTTTATTAAATCCAATTTGTCCTATAATTTGTAAATTATATTTTTTGAATAAATGCATATGCTTTTCAATAAAATTATTTATATTATCAGCACCTACACTTCCTCCAACGAAAAATATAGTATTTTTTTTATTAGTAAAATTAAAAAAATTCAATGCTTTTTTTTTATCAATGATTTGTATAATATTTTTTCTTACAGGATTTCCTGTTAATAATAATTTTTTTTTAAAATTATATCTTAATAGATTTTTATATCCTCCAAATATTTTATTGACATTAAAAGATAAAATTTTATTTGCTAAACCTGGAATGGCATTAGCTTCATAAATATAAATTTTCATTTTTTTAAAAAAAAAAGATGAAAAAACTATCATAAATGAAGAATAACCTCCTAAACCAATTATTATTTTTGGTTTAAATTTATTGATTATATATATCGATTTTATAAAACTTTTTAAACATTTATATAAGTATAATATAATGTTAGAAGTTTTTTTTATTTTTAAATTTGGTAAAGTTATTAATTGATATCCTTGTTTATTAATTATTTTTTCTTCCAAATTATTTTCACTACCTATAAATATTATATTTATATTACTATCTAATAATATAAGTTCTTCTGCAATAGCTATACCTGGATATATATGACCACCAGTTCCCCCACAGCCTATCATAATGGTATTTTTTAATTTCATAATCTAAGTTTTATTATATCTACTAATATTTAAAATAATCCCTAATTTAATACTGTTAAATATAACAGATGTACCCCCCATACTCAAAAAAGGAAATGACACACCAGTAACTGGAAATATACCGATATTAACAGATGCACTTAATAATGTTTGAATGATTATATTAATACCTAATCCAGTTATTAATATAACACCAAAAATTTCTTTACCAATAATTACTATTTTTATAATTCTATACATAATTATAAAATATAAGAATAATATAAAAATAGCTCCTAATATTAGTCCATATTCTTCTATAATTATAGCATATATAAAATCATTATATGAAAAAGGTAAATGGTTTCTTTGTAAGCTTTTTCCTGGACCTTTTCCAAATAATCCTCCTGTATAAATTGCAATTTTAGCTTGATTAATTTGATAATTATTATCATCTAATACAATATTAGATTGTAAAAATGCTGTAATACGTGATTTATAAATTGATTTTCTAGGAGAATAAACCCATATAAAAGATAGTAAAATACATATCAAAATAAAAAGATAGAATATATATTTATGTTCTATATTACTTATATAAAAAAGAATTACACTATTTAAAAATAGTATTAATGAAGTTGATAAATTATATGGCGCTATTAAAGAACATGTAATAATTATAATTAACAAAGATATAAGTATTCTATTATTTTGTTTTATTTTATGTATATATATTTCACTTGATAAAAATAATATCAAAGATAATGTAGATAAATCAGAAGTTTGAAAAGTCAAATCTAATATAGGGAGATATATCCATCTAGAAGCTTGATTAATATTAATTCCAAAAAATAATGTATATAACAATAGAAATATCGAAATTAATATTAATATATTAGATATATAAAAATAACATTTATAGTTTATTAAATGGCATATATATATAATTATAATTCCTAATATAACAGTACAACTATGTTTAATTACATGACTAAATGGATTATTAATATTACAAATATTTAAAGAAGTAGTAGTGCTCAATATTATTAGTATAGAGAATAAATATAAAAAAATAGATATTATCCATATATATTTATCTCCTTTCATCATATAATATTTTTTTTAAATATTTTTTAAATATATTACCTCTATGTTTGTAACTTTTATACATATTTTGACTTGAACATCCAGGGGATAATAAAACTGTATATTTAGGTTTTGATAAAGATAAAGAATATTTTATAGCCATACTCATATTAATTACACTAATAATTGTAATATATTCTGAAAAATAATTATATATATTGGAATTTTTCCCCACACATATAATAAATATTACTTTTTTTAAAATTATGTTTTTTATATTCTCATAATTATTGCCTTTATCAATACCTCCTGTGATCCATATTATATTGGATGGAATGCTTTTCATTGCCCAAAAAACACAATCTAAATTAGTGGATTTAGAATCATTTATAAATGTTATATTATTATAACTATTGCAATATTCTAAACGATGTTTAATACCTTTAAAATCAGACATTAATTTTTCTATATGATAGAAATTAACTTTTAATATATTACCTACAAGAATAACAATCATAAAATTATATATGTTATGATCACCAATTACATTTAATAAATTTTTATCAAATTTTTTTTCATTATTCCATATATTAGAATATATAATATTTTTTTTTAAATATATTCCATTATATATCTTTTTATTTTTTAATGTGAATTTTAATAACTGAACATTTGATATAGTTTCAAAATATTTGCATAAAAATGTATTATCATTATTATAAATACAATAATCTTTTTTAGATTGATTTTTAGTTATATTTAATTTTGCTTTTAGATATTCATGTATATTTTTATATCTGTCCATATGATCTTCACTAATATTGGTTATTACAGAAATAAATGGTTTTAATTTTATTATATTTTCTAATTGAAAACTACTTATTTCTACTATATAATAATCATAGTAATTATTTTGTTTACAAATAATTCTAGAAAAGCTACTTCCAATATTACCTGATAATGATACTTTGTATCTTGCCGCTTTTAATAATTTATATATTAATGTTGCTACTGTTGTTTTACCATTAGTACCAGTTACTCCTATTATCTTAATATTAGGTTTATTAATATAAGCAAATTCAATTTCTGAAATTATTTCAATTTTTTTCTGTTTTATTAATTTAATAATATAAGAGTCATTGCTTATCCCGGGACTTTTTATTATTAAATTTGCAGATAATATTTTATCTAAACTATGATTATACATTTCATAACTAACATTAATATATTTTAATAATAAAATATTATTATTGCTAATGCGATTATTATCTGATAAAAAAATATTTTTATATCCTACTTTTTTTGCAAGCATAGCTGCTCCAATACCACTTTCTCCTCCACCTAAGATCACTATATTTATAGTGAGATTATAATTGTTATTACACATAATATTGCGTTTATAATTATAAATCTATTTGTTATTTTAGATTCATGAATATTATTAAGTTGATAATGATGATGCAATGGTGTCATATTAAAAATACGATATCCTGTCTTATATTTATATTTAGTATATTTAAAATATGATACTTGTATAATTACTGATATTAATTCAATTACAAATATTCCACAATATATAGGTAAGAAAATTTCTTTTCTAATTAAAATAGATACAACAGCTATTATTCCTCCTATAGTTAAACTTCCTGTATCTCCCATAAACATTTTAGCAGGATAAACATTATACCATAAAAATCCTAAACAAGATCCTAAAAAGGCACTTATAAAAATATTAAGTTCTTTAATATTAGGTATATAAGCAGAATTGAAATAATTTGATAATATATAGCTACTGGATATAGTAGTATAAATATATAAAAGACATCCTATTAAAATAGATATAGTTGCTAATAATCCATCCAATCCATCTGTTAAGTTAGATCCATTCGAAGTGGATATAATAATTATAATTGTCATTAAAATAAAAAACATTTTTTTATAAAAAATATTTTCTTTTTTAAAGAAAAAAATATTTAACAATAAATTTTTTTCATAAAATCTATATTGCGTTTTATCAATTATAATACGATCATAATGATGATATTCTGCATATTTATAATCTTTTTTATGCTCTTTAAATGAAATATTATCATTTAAACATATAATTAATCCTATAATTAATCCTAATATTGCTTGGGATATAATTTTAAAAAAAGGATTAACGCCTTTAGATTGAATTTTAAACAGATCATCTATTAATCCTGTTAATCCTAACCATATAGTTGTTATAAGCATAATTATTATATATATATTTTTATAATTAGATAAAATTAATATTGTAGTTAAAATGCTTATTAATATTATAAAACCTCCTATAATAGGGATTTTTTTTTGATTTAAATCATTATTTTTTTTGTTTAAAATAATATTGTTAGAATAAATATATTGTAAAATAATTTTTCCTAAAAAAATAACAATAAAAGCAGATAATAAAATTGATATTAAAGATTTTATTAAAATTATATTCATAAATAATTGGATTATAACAAATGTATATATTCCGATATTATATCTTTTTCATTAAAATAATATTTAATACCATTTATTAACTGATATTTTTCATGACCTTTCCCTAAAATTAATATAATATCATTTTCATTAGATATTAAAATAGATTTTTTAATAGCTTTTTTTCTGTTAATAACAGTATATATTCTATTACAATTTTTAACATACTTTTTCATATCATTGATTATTTTACTTGTACTTTCATAATTAGGGTTATCAGAAGTAAATATACTATAATCGCTTAATTCATAACATGTTTTACCAATTAAATATCTTTTNTCAATGTATTTATTTCCTCCACATCCTATAACAGTTATTATTTTACTCTTATCAGAACTTTTAATTTGTTTCATTAATAAAAGAATATTCTTTACAGCATCAGGAGTATGAGCATAATCTATAATAATATGTCTATTTCCAATAGATATTGTCTCATATCTTCCTTTAATTCTATTTAAACTACTAATATTTTTAAGAATATCAATATTATTACCAATTTTTAATATTCTGGCAATACTATAAACAACTAATATATTATACATGCTGCATTTACCTATATTTTTTATCCATATATTTGATCCATTAATGTTAATCAACATACCATACATATTAATTTCTATTATTTTAGACATAAAATCAGCATTTTCATTGCATGAAAAAGTATATTTTTTAGATTTTGATTTTTCTATCATAATAAAAGAATGTTTATCATCTCTATTAATTAGAGCAAAAGAATCTTTAGAAAGAGCACTAAAAAATTTTTGTTTTGTTAAAATATAATTATAAAAACTTTTATGATAGTCAATATGTTCTCTAGTAATATTAGTAAATACACCTCCTTTAAATTTAATTCCCCATATTCTATTTTGGTGTATAGCATGAGAACTAATTTCTATAAAAATGTATTTGCAATTATGCTGATACATTTTATATATCAACATATTAATGGTATTTATATCAGGTGTAGTATTAATAGTACTTACAAAAGTATTATCATATATATTTCCTATTGTAGAAATAACGCCACATTTATATCCTAATGCTTTAAACAAATTGTACAACAATTGCACACATGAAGTTTTTCCATTAGTTCCTGTAATACCTATTATATCAATTTTATGTGATAAATTTCCATAAAATGAATGTAATATATCACCTAACATTATACTACTATCATATGCTTTAATATATGTTATATTACGATTTTTTAAAAAAAAATCACATTCTGATATAATAACTGTAGCTCCTAATATTATTGCTTCATCAATATATTGATTACCATCATTATAATCATTTTTAATTGCTACAAATACATATTCTTTTTTAATATCTTTTGAAAAAGATGATATGCCTTTAATATTGATATCTATATTTCCTTTATGATAGCAATATTTTATATTTTTTAATAATTGTTTTAAATTATAATTCAAAATTTTATATTTTTTATTTTACAAAATTATTATTACTTATAATTGGTAAAGTATCTATATCTATATAATATTGCATCTCTTTCAAGATAATTTTATCTGTTATTTCTTTAATTATAGGCAATACTATATCTGAAGAATAATATTTTCCATTTTTAGGATTACTTATCATTACTGTTATAGAGTATAAAGGAGCATCAGATGGAAAATATCCACAAAAAGATGATCTATATTGTTTTTTTACATTATTATATCCATGTTTTTGATTAAAAATAATTGTTGTTCCTGTCTTTCCTGATATTGCGCATTTAGCAGATCTAAGATGTTTACCTGTACCATTTTGTATAACAGATTTTAATAATACTTGTGCATTTTTAATAGTATTATTAGAAGCTATATTGTTATTTATACTTTCTATTTCTACATTTTGAATAGTTTTATCTAAATTATTTTTAATTGCAGTTACAAATAATGGCTTTACCATATTACCATTATTAGCAATAGCATTATAAAAAGTTAATATTTGTAAAGGTGTTAATGATATTCCATATCCATAAGACATACATGGTAAAGATAAATTAGACCAATTTTTGTTACTAGGTGATGTAATAAATACTTTTCCTGATCCTGGGATATCAATATTTTCTAATTTATTATTTAATCCAAAAGATTTTAATCTATTAATAAATTGAATTGGATTCTTATGATAATAATCTGTTATTATTTTTGCAATTGCTACATTAGAAGATTTAGCAAAAGCTGTAATTAAATTATTTATTTTATTATTTTTTGATGCATTTGATATTTTTACACCGTAAAAGATAATTTCATTACTACTATCAACATTATCATATATATTGAATTTATTATCTTCTAACCCTACCATAATAGATGGTAACTTAAATACAGATCCAGGTTCACAACTAAATCCTATTGCATAGTTATATTTTTCAATATATATGTTTTCATTTTCTTTACTAAGATTAACAATTGCTCTTATGTATCCAGTATTTACTTCCATTAATATAGCAGTGCCCCAATCTGCATCATTAGATATCAAAGATTTTAACATAATTTGATGTATCATGTCTTGAATACTAATATTAATAGATGATATTATATCATTGCCTTTGGGTATATCTATTAAATATTTATTAATTGCGAAATTATTAATAGGTATTAATACTTTATTTGTAATATTTTTCATCAAAATTTTAATTGATTCTCCTTTAAGATAATAGTTATATGCTCCTTCTAATCCCACTGGTTTTGTTTCATTAACAAAATATCCTAATGTTCTTTTAGCTAGATTATTATATAGATAATATCTACTATTTGTGTTTTGAATTATTATAATGCCATTATTATGTTTCCCACAATTCTTTAATATATCAAAATTCATTAATTCATTCAATTGATTCATCATTACATTTTTTTT
>CP063811.1:87301-116546 GCA_022818785.1 Bacteroides sp. | reverse complement strand
TTTTTTTTTATAAAATTCTTTAGAGTGATCACCAAATAATTTACTTAAATCAAAAGATAAACTATCTATATTTTGGTAAAAGGATACGTTATTATTATATTTTTTAATAATTTTCATATCTAATCGTAATTCATAAACTAAAATGGAGGATACTAATATTTTTCCATCTGATGAATATATAGAACCTCTTTCAGAATTAAAAGTTACGTATTTTGTTGTTAGTTTATTATTCAATAATTGTAAATAATTTCCTTTAATATGTTGAATGCATACAATTTTAAATATTATTATAATTCCACATATTCCCATGATAACATAAAATAATATTAATTTTAATAAAAAATGTTTTTTAACAAATTTCATAATTATTTTTTAAACTGTATATTTCTTATTGCTATAATATCATTTATACTAATATTTATTTTAATAGGTATTTCATTATTATTATATAATCCAATTAAATTTGCTTTTTCAGATATTGAACTTTCTTTTATATAATTTATATATTTAGCATTATTTAATATATAATCACATTTTAAAACTAAAATCTCATTGTTAATTTTATGTATTGCAATAACTAACCTTTCAGATATATAAACATTTATAGTAATAACAAATCCTAAAAACAATAAATAAATCAAAATATACATTATATCAACTATTTTAATAGATTGTTTCCACATAAAAATATTAATTTTTTACAGCTATTCTTATTTTGGCACTACGTGATCTCTTATTAGACTGTATTTCTTCTTTAGAAGTTATAATTGGTTTTTTATTGATCATAGTAAAAACAATATTATTTATAGTATTTCCATATATATCTTTATATATAATACCATCAAAATTGCCATATTTTATGTAATTTTTAACAATTCTATCTTCTATTGAATGATATGATATAATTACTATTCTTCCATCTTTTTTTAATAAAGATGTTGTATTTTCTAATAACACTTTAAGACAATTAATTTCATCATTTACTTCTATTCTTATAGATTGAAATACTTGTGCATAATATCTCATTATGTTTCCTTTTGCAATAGGATTAATAATATTTAATAATTGATATACGGTTTTTATTGGGTTTTGAATTCTTTTACTTGTTATCAACTTTGCTAAAGTTTTGGAATTCCTTATTTCTCCATAATTGGAAAATATACTTAATAATTGATCATAACTATAATTATTTATTATATACTCTCCACTTAATTTAATTTCATCATTCATTTTCATATTTAGAATTGAATTGTATTTTGTAGAAAATCCTCTATTAGGATCATCTAATTGAAATGATGAAACACCTAAATCAGCAATAATACCATCAATTTTAGATACATTTAATAATCTACAATAATTTTTAATATATCTAAAATTTTGAGGTATAAATATTAATCTATTATCAAGATTTTCAATTGATATTCTATTGTCTTGATCAAATGCAATCAATTTGCCATTTTTCAATTTATTAAGTATATAATTTGAATGACCACCATTACCATATGTAGCATCTATATATATTCCATTAGGATCTACATTAAGTCCTTCTATACTTTCTTTAATCATGACAGAAATGTGATGATTATTATATTTCATATTAATAAGTATATTCTATGTATATAAAAAAAACTATTATTTATTAATAAATTTAATAATAAATAATATAAACAAATATTTTAATCATGATAACTATATCAAATTTTGTAAATAGCTTTTATAGTACAAATGATATACCGGAATACAAAATACCGGAATATGCTATTATAGGTAGATCTAATGTTGGAAAATCATCTTTTATTAATATGATTACTAACAACAAAATTGCTAAACAATCTAATAAACCAGGCAAAACCCGATTAATTAATTATTTTATTATTGATAAAAAATACTATTTAGTGGATTTTCCTGGCTATAGTTATGCTATAGTATCCAAGAAAATGAGAAAACATTGGAACGATAATATGAATTATTTTTTGCTTAAAAGAAGCAATCTTAATTATACATTTTTGCTAATTGATATATCAATACCTCCTCAAAGAATAGATATTAATCAAATTGATTTTTTGCATTATAATAATATTCCATTTATATTAATTTTTACTAAATCTGATAAGATATCAAATAATTTATTAAATAAAAATATAAATATATATAAATCAATTATCATAAATAATATCAATTATTTGCCTTTATATATTATAGTATCATCTTTAAAAAAGATTGGTAAAATGGATGTTTATGATTTTTTTCATAAAATGAATAAAAAATATTTAAATTTGTAGAAAAAAAAATTAATATAAATTTCTTATGAAGAGAACATATCAACCTTCTAATAAAAAAAGAAGTCATAAACATGGCTTTCGTACTAGAATGTCTACTAAAAGTGGAAGAAACATTATATCTTCTCAAAGGAGAGAGAAAAGAAAAAAATTATCACTAAGTTAATATTTAATACTATAAGTGGTAAAATTTTTAAAAAAAGAAAGAATTAAAAAATATTCTGATTTTAGATATTTGAGAAATAATGGCCATTTTTTATATAAAAAAAATATAAAAATTGTTTTTGCAATTGATAAAAGAAAAATAATTAATTATGGATTTAATATAAAAATAGCTATATCAATTTCTAAAAAAAATTTTAAAAAAGCAGTTGATAGAAATAAATTTAAAAGAATTATTAGAAGCATTTATAATGAAGAAAAAAAAAATTTTCTCTTTACTAAAAATGAAGTGTATATTATGTTTATTATATGCAAAAATTTTAATTTTATAAATTATAATGACATCAAATGTACTTTGATAATTTTATTTCAAAAACTAAATGTTTATATAAAGCAATATTATCTATTATAACTTTAATAATGATTTTTTTAATAAAATCATATCAATATTGTATTTCTCCTTATATTATTTCATCATGTAGATATCATGTAAATTGTTCTAATTTTATGATACGATCAATAAAAAATAAAGGAATTATCAAAGGATTATTATTTGGTATAGTACGCATTATAAAATGTAATCCATTTATTAATCATAATTAATTTTTTTTTGTTAAATTAGAAATATATATATGGTTATACTAAATAAATAATTTTAATAATGCATTCTTTATCCAAATTTACACTTTTTTCTATAATTTTGTCCTTTTTGTTGGTAATATTTATTGGACAATCAACTGTTATTATTAATGCTGGACAATCAGGAGTAGTTTATAAAACATTTGGAGGAGGTGTAGATATCAAAAATCCACCTTTAAGTGAGGGTTTGCATATTATAGCACCATGGAACAAAGTTTCAATTTATGAAGTTAGGCAACAAGAATTATTTGATAAAATGAAAGTTTTATCATCCAATGGTCTTGACATAACTCTTGATGCTAGTGCTTGGTATCAACCTAAATTATCTTATTTAGGACTTTTACATAAAACAAAAGGTCCTAATTATTTGAACAGCATTATAAAACCTTCTGTAAGATCAGCAACAAGAAGTGTAATTGGAAGATATAATCCAGAAGAAATATATTCTACAAAAAGAGATGCTATACAACAGGAAATATTTGATGAAACTAAAAAAATATTATCAGATCAATATATCCAATTAAATGAAATTTTAGTAAGAGATGTTACACTTCCTTCTACTATCAAAACTGCTATTGAAAGAAAGTTAAAGCAAGAACAAGAATCTCTTGAATATGAATTTAGATTAACTAAAGCGCAAAAAGAAGCAGATAGACAAAGAATACAAGCTCAAGGAAAGGCGGATGCAAATGACATATTGAGTGCTTCTATTAGTGATAATATATTAAAAGATAAAGGTATTGAAGCTACTTTAGAATTATCTAGATCTAATAATTCTAAAGTAGTTATTATTGGAGGCAAAGATGGACTACCAATTATATTGGGTAACAATTAATTATTTAAGATAAATACATTACTTTCTTAAATGCTTTTATAACATCATTAGTTGATGGAAGGTACCTTTTTACTAAGTTATTAGAATATGGCATAGGAACATCTGGAGAATTTAGTCTTATTATAGGATGATCTATATAATCAAATGCCTCTTTTTGAATCATGAAAGCAATTTCAGTAGATATATTGCCTAATGGCCATGATTCTTCGATTAAAATTAATCTTCCAGTTTTTTTAACAGATTGAATTACAGTATTATAATCTATTGGTCTTATTGTTCTTAAATCAATAACCTCTACATTAATATTTAAATCTTTAGTTAAAGTTATTGCTTCATAAACATTTTTTAAAATTTTACCAAATCCTACTATAGTAATGTCTGTCCCGTTTTTAACAATTTTTGCTTTACCTATATCAATATAATATTCTTTTTCAGGTACATAGGCTTTATCACTATACATAGTTTCTGATTCCATAAATATAACAGGATCTGGATCAATAATAGATGATTTTAACAATCCTTTGGCATCATAAGGATTAGAACATACTATGACTTTTAATCCAGGACAATTAGCATACCAATTTGCAAAACATTGTGAATGTTGTGCGCCCAATTGCCCAGCACTACCTGTTGGTCCTCTAAATACTATAGGTATTGAAAATTGTCCACCAGACATTTGAAAAATTTTAGCAGCACTATTAATTATAGAATCTATAGCAACTAGTGAAAAATTAAAAGTCATAAACTCTACTATAGGTTTTAATCCATTCATGGCAGAACCAATACTTATTCCTGAAAATCCTGACTCTGAAATAGGAGTATCTATTATTCTTTTGCTTCCAAATTTTTTAAGCATTCCTTGACTAACTTTATATGCTCCTTCATATTCACCTACTTCTTCTCCTATTAAGTATATTGTATCATCTTTAATCATTTCTTCTATCATTGCTTCTCTTAATGCTTCTCTAAATTGAATAACCCTCATGATTGATTTATTATATTATATTTATAATTTTATTTTATTTTCTTTTATAAAGATACACCATTTACAATTATCTTTATTACATCCAACAAAATTCATATTATGAATTTTTGTCCATACTTCCATTATTTGATCAGTCAATAAATTAATGCTATCATTATTAATATGTATTGTTTCAATGAAATGACTGTTTTTTTCCATTTCTATAAAATCAAATTTTATTTCTACGACATTTAGATTAGTGCTAATATCATTTTCTAATAATATTTTATAAAATAATCCTTGTCTCCAATAATCTCCTCCTATATAATTTTGACTATTAGGAGGACAAAATGATTTATTAACGAATTTGGTTTTGTGAAATGATCCTGTTTTATAATCTGTAATAACAACATTTTTATTATCTAAAAATTCTATTTTATCTATAAATCCTTTAATAGGAATACTATTGATATAACTATTTTTTATATATTTTTCTACATAAATATTATTAGTAATACTGTTTTTTTCAATTTTATTTAAAAAATATAATTTCAAATTTTTTTTTCCTCTCTCTAAGAGAATTTTATATATTGAATCATTAAAATTTTTTTTGTTTATATGCATAAATTGAGCAAAATATTCATAAAAAATATCAAATTGAACATTTTTAATGTTATCACTATATATTTTTTTTAATGCATAATGTATAGCAGAGCCATAAATTTGATTAAATGATGGTTTAATTGGTACATTAAGTAAATAACTAAAATAAAATTCAAATGGGCATTTTAAATAAGTATTTAGCGAGCTTACACTTAAAATAAAATTTTTTAGTAATTTTTCACTTAAATTATCATTTAAAAATTTATTTTTTGAACCTTTATTTAAAAGCAATCTATCAAATTTATGTTTTTTATTATAATCAATATCTTTTTTATTTATAAAATTGAACAATGATTTATCTTTCATAATTTCTAAAACAAATTGTGATGGTGCAATTTCTTTTTCATTAAAATCTTTATTGCTATATGATACAAATAAAAATTCTCTAGATCTTGTAATAGATACATAAAATAATCTTCGTTCTTCTTCTGTTATATTATCAAAATTTTCATTATTTTGCTTAATATTTGTATGATGTAAAATCACATCAGGTATTTGATAATATTTATAATAATTTTTTTTTTTGAAATCCAATAACATTCATTAGATAATATTAAAAATACATATTTAAATTCTTTTCCTTTAGAAGCATGTGCTGTTAAACAATTTATACAATTAGTATCCATACTTTTATTATAATCTATACTAATTTTATATTTATACATTGTATTTATATTATTAATTGTTTGATTTAAGTCAATATTTGAATTTCTATTAATAGATTCTTGTATATATCTTATAAAAGAATTCATAGAATTTATGTATTTTTCATAATGTGAAGATTTCATAACAAAATTTAATATATTGAATTTATATATTATATCTTCTAATGTTTCTTGAATAGTATTTTCTAAAGCATTTTTTATTATTATTTCTATTTTAATAGATAATTTTTTTAAAGAATTTATTTCATTTTTATTTAATACATTTTTTAAATTTTTATTTTTGTCAACACTATAAATAAAATTTCTCAAAAATGTATTATGATTATAATTTTTTAAAAAAACACTTATTTTGGCTATTGATATTGAATTTATTCCAATAAAATCATAGTGCATAATCTTGTATAAAATGTCTTCTCCACTATAAGGATCATTGATTTCATTATTAACATATGACATAATAGATATTATTTGTTTTATAATTTTTACATTTAAAGCATTATTATTATGTTTGACATTATATTTGATATTTAGTTTATCAAAATATATTAATAGTGGTTCTATTAAATTGTGGTTTCTATATATTATAGCTATATCGTTAGGATTAACATATTTATTTTTAATCAAAGTTTTGATATATTTTGCTGTACTATAAAGCTCATCATAGACAGAATTATATTCTATTATTTGAGGTTTACAATTTTTCAAATTAGTATTTGAAGGTATTAATTTTTTATTAATAGTATCATACTTGTTATGAATTCTATTTTGATTATTGTTAATTAATATATCAGATAATTTTATTATATAATGATTAGATCTATAATTTTTATTTAAGACAACAATTTTTAAATCAAAATTTCTATATTTTTCAATAAAAAATGCCATGTTTTTTACACTTGCTCCTTGAAATTTAAATATAGACTGATCATCATCTCCCACTACAAATATATCTGGATTTTTCCAAAAACTAATTAATTGATTTAATATAAAATTTTGTGATTCATTAGTATCTTGATATTCATCAATTAGTATATGACTATATCGTTCTTGTAAATTTTTTAATATATCAGGTTTATTCTTTAATAAATTTATTGTCCATATGATCATATCATCAAAATCATAACGATTCAATTGAGCCATTTTATCAATATATGTAGGAAATAAATTAATTGCATCAATTAATTGATTTATACGTTTTTTTTCTGTTAAGCCAGATATAGTTAATTTTTTATTCCTACTTTTTTTATAAAAAAAACCATCTATTGTATATATTGTTTTATCAAGGTATTCTTTAGATTTTAATATAATATCTTTTATATTCCAATTTTCTCGTTTAATTATAGAAAATAAATTATTTAATCTATATATATCAAAATATATATCTCCATTAAATCTTTTTAAAGTACTATTAAATGGCAATTCATCAATAATAGATTTCAGTATATTAATTTTTTCTATTTGATTTATAGGTATAAGATCGATATTACTCCAATAATCTAAATTATCTCTTATTATAAAATTACAAAATGAATGAAATGTATATATATTAACTTTATAAGCTTCATTTCCTATACATTCTAATAATCTTTGTCGTATAGAATTGGCACCTGATTCTGTATATGTAATACATAATATATTATTAGATAATGTATCGGTTTCCATTAAAATTTTACCAATTCTCATAGCTATTATTTGTGTCTTACCCGTACCTGGTCCTGCTATTACTAATATAGGGCCATATAGATTATTAACAGCTATGTTTTGTTGATTGTTTAAATTTTTATAAAAAAAATTATATTTGATATCACAGTTATTAGCCATTATTAGTAAATAATTTAAAAATGGAAATAATATATAAAATATATTTTAATTAAATATTACATATATAAATATTATATTAAATTTGTAGTTAAAAATTTTGATTATTATATATTTGTACATGTTTTTATATATTCAATAGTATAATAGTATTTTATTATATCATATTAAATTTAAACATACAGTGTACATTTTATTTTAGATAAAAAATAATAATATGAATAAATTCTCTTATTTAAGCAATATTGATGGTAGTTATATAAATAACTTATACCATAAATATAAAGAAAATAAATCATCTATTAATATAGAATGGCAAAAATTTTTTGAAGGATATGAACTAGGGTTAAAAAAAGACAATTCAGAATATCAAAATAAAGAATTTATATCAGATAAATTGATTTCATATTATAGAAATAATGGATATAAGTATGCTAATAATAATCCATTATTTTCAAATAAGAAAATAAATCATAATAAATATGATATCAATGAAAATAATATTAATACGATTATATATAACAAAGACAATAATTATAATAATATATCTTTAAAATATTTAATAAAAAAGTTAGAAAATATATATTGTGGTTCATTAAGTATAGAGTATGATCATATTAATGATGATTCTAACGAAAAAAAATTTTTAACTAAAATTTTTGAAAATATACAAAATTTCAACCTTAATAAGGATGATCAATTATTAATTCTACATGACATTATTCAAGCAACTGATTTTGAAATTTTTTTAACTAAAAAATTTATAGGTCAAAAATTTTTTTCGTTATTAGGAGCAGAATCAATAATTCCAGCTATTAACTTTTTTATTAGAGAAAATATGTCAAAGTATTCTTCTAAAAGAATTGTAATGGCTATGAGTCATAGAGGAAGATTAAATGTTTTAGCAAACGTGTTAGGGAAACCCTATGAAGATATATTTTCAGAATTTAATAATTTTACATCTTATAATAAAGATACATTTAATAATGTAAAAGGAGATGTAAAATATCATTTAGGATATCTAAATAATAATATAATATTATTGCCAAATCCATCACATTTAGAAGTTATTTCATCAGTAGCACAGGGTTTTGCTAAATCTCTGATAGAAAATCAATATCTAAATTCATATAAATCTGTTATTCCATTAATTATACATGGTGATGCATCAATATCTGGACAAGGAATTGTATATGAATTAGCACAAATGTCTAAATTAAATCCATATTATACAGGAGGGACTATTCATGTAGTTATTAATAATCAAGTAGGATTTACTACTGATGCAAAAGATTACAAATCTAGCGATTCATGTACAGATATCTCTAAAGTAATTAAAGCCCCAGTTTTACATGTTAATTCTGAAGATGTATTATCAGTGATATATGCTTTTAAGATTGGTTTAGAATATAGATATAAATTTAATAATGACATATATATAGATTTGATTTCTTATAGAAGATATGGGCATAATGAAATGGATGAACCAAAATTCACTCAACCTTATGTATATAAAGAAATTGAACAACATAAATCGATAAAAAATATATTTATAGAAAAGATATTAAAGGATGATAAAATATCTGAAAGTGATATAAATGAAATTAAAGATAATATTTCTCAAAAAATGAATATTAGTTATAATAAATCGAGAAATAAAAATTTAATTCATGTTACAGAAGATAATAAAAAATATATATTTGATGGTGATACAAATGTTTTACATGTAAATGCTATAAAATGTTTAAATGAATATATTGATATTATATTAAAACATAATTTTGATAAAAAAATTCACAAAATATTTAATAAAAAACATGATCTTCTTACAAAGAATAATAAAGTAGATTGGGGATTAACAGAAAATTTTACATATATATCTATTATACAAGAAGGATATAATGTTAGGCTTATTGGTCAAGATACTAAAAGAGGCACTTTTTCTCACAGACATGGATCTATGATATCTTTAGATGATAATAATGAAATAATACCTATTAATTTATTAAATAATAATAAAGCTAAATTTTATATATATAATTCTACTCTTTCAGAGTATGCTGCTTTAGGATTTGAATATGGATATTCATTAAATTATGATAAAAAAAATATTACAATATGGGAAGCGCAATTTGGAGATTTTGTAAATGGTGCTCAAATTATAATTGATCAATTTATTGCTAGTGCAAAATCTAAATGGAATCAATTAAGCAATATTGTATTATTATTACCTCATGGATATGAAGGACAAGGACCTGAACATTCTTCAGCTAGAATAGAAAGATTTATGGAATTATGTTCTGATAATAATATGCAAATAATTAATTGTAGTACTCCTGTACAATATTTTCATGCTATACGAAGGCAAATTAAAAGTCATATACCCTTAATTATATTTACTCCTAAAAGTTTATTAAGACATCCAGAATGCGTAAGTAAAGTATCAGATTTAGAATATCAAAAAAAATTTTGTAAAATTATAGATGATTCTACAACAAATGAATTAATAATAAAAAAATTGATATTTTGTAGTGGTAAAATATATTATGATTTATTGGAGATAAAAAATAAATATGAATTTAACAATATTGCATTAATCAGATTAGAACAGATATATCCTTTTCCAAATATTGAATTTAATAATATTATAAATAAATATAAAAATTCTATTGAAATATTATGGGTTCAAGAAGAACCATCAAATATGGGATTATGTAGTTATTTGTCAGATATAATATCTAAATATAATATAAAAGTAATATCTAGAAATACTAGTAATAGTGTATCTACAGGCAATTATAAAATACATGTTTATCAACAATATAGTATTTTATCAAAAACATTTGATATCAATATCAATAAAATTTTAAAAGATTATAACATTTTTTAATAAAAATTATAATAATGAAGAAAGAAATAAAAATTCCTAATGTAGGTGAATCAATAATGGAAGTTACACTTACTAAATGGTTAAAAAGTAATGGTGATTATGTTTATTCTGATGAACCTATTGCCGAAATAGAATCAGAAAAAGCAACATTTGAAATTGTAGCTGAAATGGAAGGATATCTTAATATTATTATATCAGCAAATAATAATATAGTTAAAATCGGAGATTTAATAGGAGACATAAGTAATATTACTTCAAAAAAATCTGATATAAAAGAATTAAGTGATAATATTTCGAAAGAATATATTGTAAATAAAAAAAGTAATGTTCCTTTGAAAGAATCTGTTATAGATAAAGATAATTCAATGAAAATTGCTCCATCAGCTAAAAAAATTATAGATGAAAACTATATTTCAATTGATGAAATTAAAGGATCTGGTAAAGATGATAGAATTAACAAAAAAGATGTATTAAAATATATAAATGAAAAATCTAATATAGCTAAAAAGAGTAATTCTTCTTTTGATGAGAATGACAAAGTAATACCTATGTCTAACTTACGAAAAATTATATCAAAAAAATTAGTTGATATAACCAATAAGGCAGCCATTCTAACTACTTTTAATGAAGTTGATATGTCTAATATTATTAATATTCGTAATCAATACAAAGATATTTTTAAAAAAAAATATGGTGTTAATTTAGGATTTATGTCTTTTTTTGTAAAGGCATCTACAAGTGCATTAATAGAATATCCTATTATAAATGCTAAGATAATTGATAACGAATCTATTTTGTATAATTCTAAAATTAATATTTCAATTGCAGTATCTACAGATAAAGGATTGATAGTTCCTGTGCTAAAAGACACTGAAAAAATGAGTTTTAGTGATATTGAAAATTTAATTTATGAATTATCCAATAAAGCACGTAATGCTAAAATTAGTATAAATGATATTTCTAATGGTACATTTACAATAACTAATGGAGGGGTTTTTGGTTCTATGTTATCTACTCCTATTATTAATGGAGATCAATCAGCTATACTAGGAATGCATAATATAGTTAAAAGACCAGTTGTAGTTAATGATCAAATAGTTATTAAGCCAATTATGTATTTGGCTTTATCCTATGACCATAGAATCATTGATGGAAAAGAAGCAATTACATTTTTATCAAAAATAAAAAAAACATTAGAAGATCCCATAAATTTATTAATAAATTTATAAAATTTTTATATATTTGTTATATCGCGGGGTGGAGCAGAGGTAGCTCGTTGGGCTCATAACCCGAAGGTCGTCAGTTCGATTCTGACCCCCGCCATCTACATTATGCCAATTATGAATCAGTATAAATCAGGATTTGTCAGTATAATAGGGCCTTCTAATAGTGGAAAGTCTACATTGATGAATGCTATATTGAATTTTCAGCTTTCTCCTGTTACTTCTAAAATTCAAACTACTAAAGAAAGAATATCTGGTATATATAATAATGATAAAATACAATTCATTTTATATGATAATCCTGGCTTTATTAATAAATCGTATAATAAATTACTTTATAAATACATGGAAAGAGCTTCTATAAGTTCAATATATAATTCAGATATAATTTTATTGGTAATTGATATCAATAATTCAATAGAATGTAATATAAAGATTATACAATCTATTATTAATAAAGTTAGAAATCCTTTAAAAATATTATTAAATAAATGTGACTTAGTAAGTCAAGACATTTGTGATATATACAAAAAAATTAACAAAGATATAATTTTCATATCTTCCAAAAAAAAAACTAATATTCCTGATTTAATTCAAAATATAATTAATATTTTGCCTTTTCATAAACCATATTTTAATTTAAAAAATAACATATCTGATAAAAATAACAGATTTTTTATTCCTAAAATTATAGAAAAATATATATTAAAATCTTATTATTATGAAATACCCTATAGTACATACGTACTATTAAAAGAATTTAAAGAAAAAGAAGATATTAGTATAATTTCATGTGAGATTATAGTTGAAAAAAAATCTCAAGTAAGTATTATATTAGGCAATAAAGGGTTGATGCTTAAGAAAATAGCTATACAATCTCGTAAGGAAATTGAAATTTTTATTGGTCAAAAGGTATATTTAGATTTATTTGTTAGAGTGATTTGTAATTGGCGTGACAATGATAATTTTCTTAAAACATTTGTATACAACAAATAATTTATTAAAAAATGTATAAAAATTTGGTATTAATAATAGGTAGTCCTAATGTGGGTAAATCTACATTATTTAATAGATTAACTAGATCACATGATGCTATAGTAAGCAATTTGGAAGGAACTACTATAAATATAAAATATGGAAGTGTAACATGGAATAAAAATAAATTTCAAATAGCAGATAGTGGAGGTATATCATTTTTAAGTAAAAAAAATATCAATAAATCTATTAATCAACATACTTTTAGTATAATTAAAAATTGTAAATTAATACTTTTGGTGTTAGATATAGACATGGGATTTAGATATATAGACCTATCAATAATAGATAAAATAAAAAAAAATTTCAATAAAAAAAATATTTTAATAGTAATAAATAAATTCGACAATAATATAAAAATTGATAATCTTAATAATTTTTATATTAATCAAATAAATCACAACGATATATTTGCAGTATCTGCTATTAATGGTTATGGAACAGGAGAATTGCTAGATAGAATATGTACTGAAATCAATAGTGATAATCATCCTAATAATTATGATGATAGCAAAATGCCAATTTTTTCTCTTATAGGAAAGCCTAATGTAGGAAAATCATCATTTTTGAATACTTTAATGAAATATGAATACAGTGTTATTGATAATGATCCTGGAACAACAAGAGATACCATTGATATTACATGTAATTTATTTGGTTATAATTTTAAACTATTAGATACTGCAGGAATACGTAAAAAATCTAAGGTTAAAAAGGGTAATATAGAATATTATAGCAATATAAGGTCTATTAATTCAATTAGTAGATCAGATGTTGTAATATTAATGATAGATAGCATAATGGGAATTACTCATCAAGATATAAAAATTATCAAAATAGCTATTGAAAATGGAAAAGGAATTTTAATTGCATCTAATAAATGGGATTTGATAGAAAATGAAAATAAAAATACTGCTAATTATATAAAGAGTATTAGAAAACATATAATGTTTTACTATTATATCCCTATATTGTGTTGTTCTGTAACAAATAAGAAAAATATAATAAAAATTATTAATATAGTTCATGATATATACATGAGAAAGAATAAAAAAATACAAACTTCTGATATTAATAAATTTTTATTACCAATTATTACAAATAATCCACCTCAATCTACTAACAATAAAATTGTTAAAATTAAATATATAACACAAATACATAATAAAAGTGTAATATTTGCAATTTTTGGGCGAAATACTAATTATATAGCAAAAAGCTATATAAAATTTTTAGAAAAAAATATTAGAAATAAATATGACTTTAATGGGATACCTATTAAAATCATAACAAAAGATAAATAATTATTTTAATAATGAGTTAATATTAATATAGTTATTACTGTTAATTGTTACTTTTGATTTTTTATAATAAAAGAGTCTATTAATAAATAGATCTTTTAACAAAGATTTTTTGTTATTGCTTATTAATAATGGTCTATCATCTTTGCTATTTTTTAATAAATTATATATTAAAAATTCAATATTTATATTTATAAAAATTGTAATGCCATATTGATTCATATAGTTTATATTATTGTAATAACATGGTGTTCCTCCCCCAACTGACATTATAAAAGGTTCTTTAAATTTGTGTTTTAAATATTTTTGTTCTATATACCTAAAATATTTTTCACCTTTTTGATTAAAAATATATTTTATATTATAATTTTCATTAAATTCTATATATTTGTCCAAATCTATGAAATTTACATTTAAATAATCTGATAATTTTTTCCCTAAAGTACTTTTTCCTGATCCCATAAATCCTATTAAAAAAATATTCATATTAAATCATTTTCTATTAATTTATAATTTTTTACTTTAAAAATTTTAACGCTTTCATTGATAAAGCCTTTCTTGGTATCAAAATAAAATAAAATATTATTTTTTAATCCAATAAAATTTTCTTGAATATTATTGGAAAATGTGTTGCAATTTTTATAAAAAAAATATTTAAAAATTATATTAGCTATGTCATAGCCATTAACCGACGCATTAGAAGGATTTACATTATAGTATTTTTTATAATCTTTTAAAAATATTTTATTATTAACGATATTGTTTGAAAACAAATATGTATTATATATTTCTGCTTTGTTAATGAAGGCAGGCGGCATAGTGCTTATATCAGTACTTGTTATAATACTATAATTAATGGTTATATTGTTTTTTTTATTCATAAAATCTAAATAAGAAAAAAAAATTTTCCAAAAATTATAATCTTCAGATAAAAGAATAAATAGAATATTTTCATTATTATCATTAAAGATTAAATCTATTTTTGATATATTTTTTCCATCTGCTTCAATAATGAATGAATCTATTAAAATATTATTTTCATTTATTAATTTTAATAAGAAATTTTCTTGACAATTATTATCAATTAATATTAATATCTTCATGTAAGAAGCAAAATTTTTTTTTATAAATTGTATAATATTATTACTTATATTTTCAAAGGAATAATTAAGAAATATATTATTATAATTATCTTTTAAAAGATTATTTTCTTTTAGAGGAGAAAAAAAATATATGTTATTTTTTATTGAAAAATCATTGATTACATCAATATTATTAAAATAATATGGACATATTATTATATCAATTTTATCTAAATAATAATTTTTTATCTCAAAAAAATTGTCTATTATATCAGTATCATAAATATAAAGATGTAATTTGATTTTATCATTGAAATTTTTATTGATTATTGCATATTTAAATCCTTGATAAAAATCTATAACTTCATAATTGAAATTTTTTAATTGTTTATTTTGCTTTATTTCTTTTAATTGTAGAGGTAATAATAATAATTTATTATTAATAGAGATACTACTATTATAATCATTATTAATAGAATTTAAAATAATACCATTATAATAAAAAATTATACATAATGCCATTATTATTATATACTTATACAAAACAAGAATTTTTTTAAATAAAATTATTTAAAATTGATACTAAAACAGATTGTGTAGCAATAACACGATTTACAACTTGTTCTTCTATAAGAGACATTTCACCATCAAGTAGTTCACTTGAAATTTCTAATTCTCTTCTTACAGGTAAACAATGCATTATTTTAGCATTATTAGCTTTTTTAATCTTATTTTTATCTAAATACCAATCAAACTTTATATCATTATAAATAGATCCATAATCATTATATGATGACCAATTTTTAACATATATAAAATCAGCATCTTTTATAGATTGTTCTAAATCATTACTTATATGTGCTCCAAAAGTGTATTTACTATTAAGCTCAAAATTTTTTGGACTACATATAGTAAATTCATAATCAAAAATATTCATATAATTACATATCCATTCTGCAAATGAATTTGGTACAGCTTGAGGCAATGCTTTTATATGAGGAGCCCAAGCTAAAACAATTTTATTTTTTTTATATATATTTTTATTTTCTTCAATTGTAATTAAATCAGCAAAGCTTTGTAATGGATGTAAAACAGCACTTTCTAGTGATACAACTGGTATTTTAATATTACATAATATTTTATTAAAAATTGTTTCATTATAATCATATTCTCTATTTTTAAGTGATGCAAATGATCTTATAGCAATTATGTCACAATAATTATTCAATACGATAGTGGCATCTTTAATATGTTCAACAGTGTTGCCATTCATTATCTTATTATCATTGAATTCCAAAGACCAATTATCAGTGTTTACATTTATTATAATAATATCCATTCCTAAACTATAAGCTGCTTTTTGTATACTTAATCTAGTTCTTAGACTATTATTAAAAAAAATTAAACCAATAATTTTATTTTTACCTAATTTATGATAAAATTTGGGATTATTTTTTATAAATTTAGCCAAAGATAATAAATGATGTATATTACTTACATCATTTACAGAAATGAAATTTTTCATATTATAGTTTTTGATCTAAAATATTTAAAAAATAGTCTACCTCTTTATATGTAATATTTAAAGGAGGTAATATTCTTAAAGTTTTATGATCTCCTGATAATCCAGTAAAAATTTTATATTTCATTAACAAGGTATTATGTATATATTTTATATCATAATTTTTAAAACATAATCCTATCATTAAACCTTTTCCTTTGATATTATCAATTATTTTTATACTCTTTGCTTGATTTGTAAAATATAAACCAATTTTTTTTGCATTATTTATAAGATTTTCTTTTTTAATAATATCTAAAACTGCAATCGCAGCTGAACATGCTAAATAGCTTCCTCCAAATGTAGTCCCTAAATATCCCATAATAGGTTTTATTTTATTAGATATTATTACTCCTCCTATAGGAAATCCATTTCCCATACCTTTAGCTATGCTAATTATATCAGGTTTTATATTATGTAATTGATATGCAAAAAAATTACCTGTACGTCCATATCCTGATTGTACTTCATCTACAATCATTATAATATTATATTTATCACATATTTTTCTAATTGCTTGCATAAATGATGAATCTATTTCATTAATACCTCCCATTCCTTGTATACCTTCTATAATAATAGCAGAAATAGATTCATCACAATTCTTATATAGAGACTCTTTATCATTGATAGGTAAAAATATTACATTATTATTTTTATTAAAGTTTGACTGAAAATTTAAATTGTCCGTTACAGATAATGCTCCAGATGTTCTTCCATGAAAAGATTTTTTAAAACTAATGATTTTTTTTCTACCATTATAAAAAGAGGCAATTTTTAATGCGTTTTCATTAGCTTCAGCACCGGAATTAACCAAAAAAAGATTGTAATCAATACAATTACTTAATGTTGCTAATTTATTTGATAATTCATTTTGTTGTTCAATTTCAATTAAATTAGAATAATAAGATATAGATTTTAAAGTTTTATAAATACTTTTTATATAATGAGGATGCTTATGACCTATACTAATAACAGCATTACCACCATAAAAATCCAAATATTTATTATCATTTTTGTCGAAAACATAATATTTATCAGCATTTACTAATTGTATAGGGACTTTAGGATAAACATCAAATATTTGCATAAAATTTTGTATTTTTTTTTAATGAAAAAATAAGTAACATATTTATTTATTATATGAATTTAATATAGCATTTATAATATTTTTTTGTACATTTTTTTTTTCCATATATTGTATACCTTTAACTGTAAATCCCCTGTGAGATGCAATATCATTTATTAATGAGTCAAAAATTATATTTTTTTTATTATTTTTTATTAAGCTAATAAATCCTTTAAGCAATTGAATTAATAATAAATTACTTACACTAATATTAGTGTTTATTTTATTAATAATTAAATCATTAACAGGTTTCATTAAATAAGCAATGAAAGCAATATTAGAAGAAAATAGAGAAGTAGCTGCATCAATACAGGATTCATCTAAAAATAGCATAAATCCCAATTTACTAAATAAATGATTTATAATCTTATTATTAACATTATTATTATTTACAATACATATTATTGACTCTCCCTTCCTAATAGCAATATTAGGAATGATTCTTATAATATTAATATGATTATTTAAATATAATTTTATATAATCAATTTCTATCCCTGCTACAAATGAAATTATAATATGATCTTTTTTTATAACATGTTTAATATCATTTAAAACTTCTTTTAATTGTGATGGTAAGACAGATAATATAATTATTTTAGAATATTTTACAGCATATTGATTGTCATATGTAATATTAAATTTATTAAAATTAGGATTAATATTTTTTTTTGAAATTATAATATTATTTATTTCTAATATATTTTTATATATTAATCCTTCAGCAAATGATATTCCAATTTTACCTCCACCTATAATACATAAATAGTATCTGTTCATTTATTAATATGCGTTTGCCTTAATATTTAAACCTAATCTTTGATCAAAATTAAACATAGTGTTCATATTTTGTATGGCTTGACCTGATGCTCCTTTAATTAAATTATCTATACATCCTGTCACCAATATATTATTTTTATATTTGTCAATTTTTAATAAACAATAATTGGTATTAATTACTTGTTTAAGATCAATATCAGAATCGCTTATATATACAAAAGAATCATTGTAATAATCTTTATATAATTTGATTACTTTTTTGATATCTAAATCAGATTGAAAATACAAGGAAGAATATATACCTCTTGTAAAATTTCCTCTATAAGGTATAAAATTTATATTATATCTAAAATCAGATGCAGCATTATTATAAATTTCTTTTAAATGTTGATGTGTAAAAACCTTGTAAGTGGATATATTATTATTTCGCCAACTAAAGTGAGACTTACTAGTGGAATTATAACCTGATCCTGTTGATCCTGTAATAGCAGTAACATGCAAGTCAGATTCTATTAAAAATTTATTTAATAAAGGCAAGACAGATAGTTGTATTAATGTTGCAAAACAACCTGGATTAGCAATATTCAATGATTCATTTATAATATTTTTGTTTAATTCTGTCAATCCATATGTAAAATTTCTTATATAACCATTATGATATAAAGTATTATCAATTCTAAAATCTTCACTTAAATCAATAATTTTTAAATTTTTATTACAATTAAATTGTTTTAAAAATGTTTTTGATTTACCATGTCCAGAACATAAGAATAATACATCTATCATATCATCATAATATGATACAAATTTATTTTTTAAATAAAATAAATCAGTATGTACTTGATATACATACTGATCCAAATGACTTTTACTATATAAATATTTTATTTCAATATTAGGATGATTAATTAATAATCTTATTAATTCACCTGCAGTATATCCTGCTGAGCCTATAATTCCAATTTTTATTTTTTTCATATGAGGTCGTTAAATTTTTTTAGATAATTATTATCATTTAATTCATTTTTACAATGATATATATAGTTTGACATTCCCATGATTTTTATAAATCCTTTTATATCATTACTAGACCAACTATTATTAATTTCACCGTAAACATTACTTTGAAATGACATTAAATCATAATCTGATTTAATTCCTTCTATTACAAATCTATATGGATACAAACTAATATATACATCACCAGTAACATTAAATTGTGTATTTTCAAAAAATGATTCTATATCGCGCATTGCAGGATCTAAAACATTACCTTCATGTAATTGATTGCCATACCAAATACTTAAAGTGTCTTTCCAATATAATTGCCATTTTGATAAAATATGTTTCTCTAAAGCATGATGAGATTTTATTATTATAATAGGAGCAGCTATTTCTATCCCTATTCTGCCTTTAATCCCTAAAATTGTATCACCTACATGTATATCTCTTCCAATACCGAAATTTGTACCAATTTCTTCAATATATTTTATGATGTTTACAGGATTGTCAAATTTATCATTCAATCCACATATTTCGCCTTTTCGAAAGGAAATTTTAATACGTTTTTTATTATTATATGTAACTTTTTGAAAAGCTTCTTCAGATAAATATTGATAAGAATTTAAAGTTTCAGAACCACCTATAGAATTTCCCCAAATTCCTTTATTAACAGAATACTTTGATTTGCTAAAATCCATGTGGATATTATATTTTTTTAAAAATTCTATTTCTTCTTCTCTTGTAATTTTATTATCTCTTATAGGTGTAATAATTTTAATATTGGGTATTAATATATTGAATATCATATCAAATCTTACTTGATCATTTCCAGCTCCAGTACTACCATGTGCTACATATTCTGCATTAATACTTTTGGTATATTGTGCTATTGCAATAGCTTGTATAGTTCGTTCTGCACTTACAGAAAGTGGATAAGTATTATTTTTTAATACATTTCCGTATATTAGATATTTAATAAAATATTTATAATATTGATTTAATAGATTTAAACATTTGAAATTTTTAATATCTAGTTGAAGTAAATTCTTTTTAATACATTCAATATTTTTTGTACTTATACCATAAGTATCTATCATAATAGGGTATACATCCATATTTTTTATTTTCTTCAGATAAAAAAGACAATATGTAGTATCTAAACCTCCACTATATGCTAAAACTATTTTTTTCATTTTTTTTGTTTTATATTATTATATAATAATGCAGTACATAAACAATTTTTATATTTTTTTTGTTTTAAAATTTCATAGTTAACACAGCTTTTACATCCTTTCCAAAATTCAATATCTTGTGTAATTTCTGCAAATGAGACAGGAGTATAACCTAAATCACTGTTTATTTTCATAACAGCAGCAGAATTTGTAATACCAAATATCCTGTAATCAGGATATTTTTTTTTACTATAATCAAATATAGTTTTTTTAATTACTTTTGCTAATCCATAATTTCTATAGATAGGGTTAACTATTAATCCAGAATGTACTATAAATTTGTCTAAATTCCATAAATCAATATAACAAAACCCAGCCCATTTTTTAGAATTTATATTAATTGCAATAACAGAATTGCCAGAATTTATTCTTTCTAACAAATGTTCTTTAGATTTATTAGCTACACCTATACCTCTTGCTTTAGCACTTTGAGCTATTTCTGTAATGATTTGTTCAACGTATTGAGAATGATTACAGTTTGTTACGGAAATATCAAAATCTTTAAAGATCATATTAATTGTAATAATTATATATTATTAAGAGATAAACACAATAAGAATTCAATATGTACTATTTAAGACATATATAAATTATTAATTAATACAATAACACGGGAAATAATTGCAAAGCATACATAGGTGAAATAAAAAATACATACCTATTTTGATAAAAATACAATACAAAACAATCATTATAAATAAAATATAAATTTCAATACTAGCAAAGCACTAAATCAATAATACACAATTGAGTTTAATTATACAAATATCATTGCTTTATATTGTTTCTTATCATATCTTTAAACTGATAAACAAAATACATTGAATAATATGAAAATTGAAAATTCATATATACCATTTGGAAAAATTCCTCCACAATCTATCGAAGTAGAAAGAATTGTTTTAGGATCTATTTTATTAGAAAAAGAAGCTTTAATAAAAGTTATAGAATTTCTTTATCCAGAAATGTTTTATGATCCTTTACATCAAAAAATTTATCAATCATTTAAAAATTTATTTGAAAGTAATGAACCTATAGATATAATTACAGTTAATGAAAGATTAAACAAAGACAATACATTTAAAAATGATGATGCATTTTCATATGTTATGAAACTTACGAATAATGTGGCTTCTGCATCTAATATAGAATATCATGCAAAAATTATAGCAGAAAAATACATAAGAAGAAAATTAATCAGTACTTCTTCTGATATCATAACTTCATCATATGATGATACAATTGATACCTTTGATTTATTAGATAAAACTGAGGAAAAACTTTTTAATATAACTGAATATAATGTTAAAAGAAATTTTTTTAGCTTATCAAAGCTTTTAAAAAAATCTTTAGATCAAATAAAATATTTAATAGATAACAAATCTGATGATATAATTGGAATACCTAGTGGTTTTAATGAATTAGATGGTATTACATCAGGCTTTCAAAAATCTGATTTAATTATTATTGCTGGTCGCCCCGGAATGGGAAAAACAGCTTTTGGGCTTTCAATTATGAGAAATTTTGTACATATTACCCAAAAAGCAGTAGCTCTATTTTCTATGGAAATGTCTGCAATACAAATCGCAAATCGTTTAATATCTAGTGAAATAGAAATTCCACAAAATAAAATTCGTAAAGGCAAATTATCTCAAAATGAATGGATGTTATTACATGATAAAATTAATCCATTAATGAATTCGCCTATATTTATAGATGATACACCTGCTTTAAGTATTTTTGAATTAAAAGCTAAATGTAGACGAATGAAATCACAACATAATATAGATTTAATAGTAATTGATTACCTACAATTAATGAGACATAATAACAATAATAGTAGATATAGTAATAGAGAACAAGAAATAAGTAATATTTCGAGATCTTTAAAATCAATTGCTAAAGAATTAGATATACCTGTTATTGCTTTGTCTCAATTAAGTAGAGAAGTAGAAAAAAGAGGAGGTATTAGAAGACCTGTCTTATCAGATTTAAGAGAATCTGGATCTATAGAGCAAGATGCAGATTTAGTACTTTTTATATATAGACCTGAATATTATGGTATAATAGAAAATGAAGATGGAATTCCTACAAATAATTTAGCTGAAATTATTATTGCTAAACATAGAAATGGTGAAACAGGTAAAATATACACAAAGTATATAAATGAATATGTAAAATTTACCAATTGGAAACAAGATAATATTATAATTGGCAATACAGATGTTTTATTTTAAAAATATGTAAATCAATTTTTGATTAAATTTAATTTTTGTTTAACTATATTGATAATATCATATTCTAATGGACCATGAATTATTATACTTTGGCTATTATCGATTATATAAGACAAGTTATTTTCAATAGCAATTTCTTTTATTACTTTTTTAGCATTATCATATAATGGGCTCAATAACTCATTTTTTTTATTGTTTATATCATTTTGAGCATGAATTTGATATTCATTGATTCTATTACTTAAGTCTTCTAATTCTTTTTCTTTATCTTTTTTTATAATATCAGCAAATTCGTTCTTATTATTTTCATAATAAGAATACTTATTTTGAAAATCTTTTTGCATATCTGACATTATATTTTCTAAATTATTAAGATAATTTTGCATTTCATTATTTACTTCAATAATTTCAGGCATTAATTGCAATAACTCATTCATATTAATATAACCTATTTTCAACTCATTGGAATTTATTGATAAATTAGATGCTCCACCAAAAAAAGTAATAAATAATAATAAAAAAACGTATTTCATATCTTATATTATAAATAAAATTAATATAGTAAATTATTTTCTTTTAATAAAGGATCGATTAAAATGATTTTTTTATATTTATTAATATATTTTTTTTAAAATCAAATAACTGCTTTTGATCGTTTTTAATTAAAACAATATCTATAGATAATAATCCCATTATTGGAATATTAAATTTTAATCCTATGCCGCATGAATATTCTGTATTAAAAATTTTATTGAGAAAATAATTATAATGAACATTATAAATATCAATATTAGTAAATATAGAAGTAAAAATTTTGTCTTTTAAAGACTGATTAAAAAATGTATATAATATTTCTAAATCAAATTTATTTTTATTGGTTTTCATATTTTCCATTTCAAAGGGAAAAATATAATTATAATCTATATGTAAAATGTAATTTTTTATTTTTTTATATTTATTAAAATTTATTTTAATTTTATAAAAATCATTTATAGGTTCTTTCAAAAAGAATATTTCAGTATTTACAATTATATAATGTCCTTTATAGGGAATTATATTAATAATTAAATCATCATATGTAAGTATTGTATTATATGAAAAATATGTTTTTCTATTATTTATTTTATATAATGATTTATATATCGTAATATATTTTTTTATATTGAAATTATTATAGTTAAATAATACATTTTTTTGATATCCTATTTTTGTAGTTATATTATTATCATATTTTATGAGTTGTGTTTGATCTAAATAAATATCAAAAGATAAAAAATTATTGTATAATTTGTCATTTACTATCGATATTATATCATAATTATTAATTATTTTCAGTATTGATTCTTTCTCCAAAGAAATATATGATTGTATATAATTTTCACAAACCAAATATTTAAAAAAATTTATAAAGAATTTTTTTTTTATAAAAACATTTAGGTTAAAGTAAATATTATGATTTTTATAATTACCAGATAGTTTAATATTATTGTTTTTTTCTTTTATAATATATTTTAGATCTATGAAATTATATTTCTTATGTATATATGAAAAAAATTGTGTTTCATTGCTTTGTATAATATTACTACATTCTAAATTTTTTATACTTTGCTTTATTGAATTATTCAAATAATAATTATTATGATTTATATTCAATATTTTAGATATCATATTATTGCTTATTATTTTATTTCCTTCAATATATGTTAAGTTAATAATAAGCTTTTTACCTTCTGATATGTTAAATAAAATATCTATAGTTACACTATTAAACTTTAAAAAAGTATAATTTATCTTACAAAGATAAAATCCCTTTTCATTGTATAAATGAATTATATTGCTAATATTATTGATATATTGCAAAATATAACTAACATCATAAGTATGATATTCCAGTATATTTATAATACTTTTTAAAAAAAAATCACTAAATTGATAGTTACCTATAAAATATATCTGTCTGACAAATATGTATTCTTTTTTAGAATATATATATATGTTAATATTATATAATAAATTATCTTTCCTTGAATAGAATGAATACAAATCAACATTAAGCAATTTTCTATTATATAAATATTCTATAATAAATGATTTTACTTGACTATTAATTGTATTTTGTAGTGTAAAACAGTTATCATGAAAAATTTTATAAAGTTTCTCTTTATCATCGTCATTAATACCATAAAAATTTAACTTTATTTTTTTATGATGATTTTGTTTACATAAATGTGATAGATTATTACAATTTAAATTATATAAGGTAATTTCTGTATCATTTGTAATAAAATTATTAAAAGATATTAATCCTATTAAAAATATAAAATAAAAATTCATTTATATTTGTTCGCTTATTAAACCAAATCGTCTTTCTCTATTCTGATAATCTATAATAGCTTCATAATAATCTTCTTTTTTAAAATCAGGCCAAAGTTTTTCAGTAAAATAAAGTTCTGAATATGCTATTTGCCACAACATAAAATTACTGATTCTTTTTTCACCTCCTGTTCTAATAATTAATTCAGGATCTGGTATATTTGCAGTATATAACAAGGATTTAATAAATTTTTTATCTATACTATTAACATTTATACTTTTACTTAAAGTCATTTTAATAACTTTGTGTACCATATCAATTATTTCTAATTGGGAACTATAACTTATAGCCAAGTTAAGTAGCATTTTATTATTTTTTTTTGTGACGTTCATTACTTCATATAAAGCTTTGTAGCAATATTTAGGTAATTTTTCTAATTTACCTATAACGTTAAGCTTTATATTATTTTTCATCAGAGATTCTTTTTCAGATTTAACTGTATTGACTAATAAGTGTATTAATGCACTTACTTCACTGGAAGGTCTTTTCCAATTCTCATTTGAAAAAACATATAAGGTTAGATATCCTATTCCTAAATTTAAATTTACATTTATAATATCTTTTACTGATTCTATACCTTTTTTATGCCCATCTATACGAGACGTTCCATTAATTTTTCCCCATCTTCCATTTCCATCCATAATAATTGCAATATGCTTGGGTAATTTATCAATAATGATATTATTTTTTTTATTCATTATATTAAATATTTATTATAAAATTTTCTAATGTAAAATTAAAAATAACCATATCATTTATATATAAAAAAACAAATTTAAATAAAAAATATTCGTATAGTTGTAATAAATAAAAAATAATAATTTAGCAGATATAATTTATATAATTAACTTTTTAAGTTTTATATTAGACTAAATATAGTATATTTGCTTTTATTTTAATAATTATTATGTAATGAATATTAATAACAATTTTAATAAGATGAATAATTGCACAATTAGTGTAAAAAAAGATCAAATAAATAGAAAATGGTTTGTAATAGATGCTAGTGATAAAATATTAGGAAGATTAGCTTCTAAAATTGTAGTATTAATAAGAGGAAAATGTAAAACTTATTATACTCCTAATGTAAATTGTGGTGACTATATAATAGTTATAAATTCTGATAAGATCAAATTATCAGGAAAGAAAATGTATAATAAAGAATATATCAGATACACAGGATATCCTGGTGGGCAACGTATAGAAAAGGCAATTGATATTATCAAAAAATGTTCTAATAATATTATATATAAAGCTGTTAAAAGAATGTTGCCTAAAAACAAACTAAGTAAAAATATTATAAAAAATTTATATGTTTATTCTAAAGATGAACATCCACATTTAGCACAAAAACCTGTAAAAATTTTATAAATTAAATTATATATTATGAATTATAATATCATAACATCTGGAAAAAGAAAAACTGCAATTGTTCGTATTTATGTTAAACCAGGTAATGGTAAAATTATTGCTAATGGTAAAGATTACAAAGAATATTTTAATTCTATTATACTTCAAAATATTGTAAGAGAATCTTTATTAATTACTAAAACTGAAAACATTTTTGATATAAATGCAAAATTAAAAGGTGGTGGCACTAAATGTCAAGCTGAAGCTTTCAGATTAGCAATATCTAGGGCATTAATAAAAAAAAATCATGATTTTAGAAGTGATTTAAAAAAATACAATTTATTAACAAGAGATTCTAGAATTGTAGAAAGAAAAAAATATGGATATAAAAAAGCTAGAAAACAATTTCAATTTAGTAAACGTTAATTATAGATATAAAAATATAAATTTTTCTAATGAATATACAATATGAAACTTTGTTAAAATCAGGTCTACATTTTGGCCATTTATCTCATAAATGGAATCCTAAAATGAATGATTATATTCTTACAAAGAAAAACAAAATACATATAATAAACTTAAATAAATCAATTATTAAACTAAAATTAGCTGGTGAAAAGGTTTATGAAATAGCTAAATCAGGTCGTAAAATATTATTTGTTGGAACAAAAAAACATACTAAAAATATTATTTCTTCATATGCTAAACAAGTTAATATGCCATATGTATCAGAGAGATGGCTAGGAGGCATGTTGACTAATTTTTCTACTTTACGTAGGTCTATTAGAAAAATGAGTAATATGGAAAAATTTAAAAAAGATGGGCTATATCAAAATATGTCAAAAAAAGAAAAATTAATTTTTGATCGTAGTTATACAAAATTAAATAAATTACTGCATGGAATTTCAATATTAAATAGATTACCATCTGCGATTTTTGTAATAGATATAAATAAAGAACAAATTGCTATTAATGAAGCTATTAAATTAGGTATTCCTATAATAGGAATAGTGGATACTAATACAGATCCCTCGTTAATTGATTACCCTATTCCTGGAAATGATGATTCTATGAAATCTATTGAATTAGTAGTTTCATTAATTGTTAATGAAATCGATTCTGCTATTAAGTTAAGACATAAAGAAAAAAATTCTAACAATATAAATTTAAAAACTAATAATGATAAAAAATAATATAAAATTATCAGATATCATATATTTGCGTAAAAAAACAAATGTAGGAATTTTGGACTGTAAAAATGCTTTAATTCATTCAAATGGTGATATTGATAAATCTCTTATATACCTTAGAAAGGTAGGTGCCAAAATACTATCTAATAGAGATATTAACAATTTAAATGAGGGAATTGTTATAATAAAAAATGATGATGTAAATAAAAAATCTGTTATTTTAACTTTAAAATGCGAAACCGACTTTGTTGCTCAAAATAACAAATTTATAAATTTAGCATATGATATTGCCAATATAGCTGTATCAAATAAAATTATTGAAATAAAAGATTTACTAAAAATGACATTAAATGATATATCGGTTTACGATATGATTTTAGATTGTATTTCTAGTTTAGGTGAAAAAATTGTTTTACATAATTATAATTTTATAGATAGTGATAATACTTCATATTATATGCATAATAACAAACAAATAGGAGTTATAACATTATTTAATAAAAAATTTACAGATATAAAAAAAATAGGCAAGTATATATCTATGCAAATAGCATCTATGAATCCTATAGCTATAAGTATAGATGATGTAACTGAAAGTATATTAAATACAGAAATTGATATTATTAAATCACAATTAAGTAATAAATATCCTGATAACATAAAAAATAAAATTATTACAGGTAAAATAGAAAAGTTTTATAGAGAAAAAATTTTATTAGAGCAATCTTTTATAAAAGACAATAAAATAACAATAAAATCATTACTACAATCTATAGACAAAAATTTACTAATTGATAAATTTTATCATCATAAAATTAAATAAATATTTTTTTT
>CP063811.1:84223-87251 GCA_022818785.1 Bacteroides sp. | reverse complement strand
AAAAAAAATATTCAAATAGCTATTATGATTGGAGGAGGAAATATATGTAGAGGAGACAATAGTAAAATTGATAGATTAAAAAGTGATTATATTGGAATGTTATCGACTATTATGAATAGTTTATTGCTTCAAAATGAATTAGAAAAATTTAATATACCTAATGTTCTTATGTCTGCTATTAACATAAGTAATTCGTATTTCGAAACTTATTCTATAAATAATGCTAATAAATACTTAAATGATAATAAAATCATTATTTTAAGCGGAGGTATTGGTATACCATATTTTACAACTGATACAGCATCTGTAATACGTTCATTAGAAATAAAAGCAGATGTTTTACTTAAAGGAACTAAAGTTAACGGCATATATAATAAGGATCCTATGATTTGTAAAAATGTTCATATGTATGATAAAATGTCTTATGATCAAATATATGATAAAAATATATCTGTTATGGATAAAACTGCTTTTGTATTATGTGAAAAATATGGATTACCAATTATAGTTTTCAATATGAATAAAAAAAATAATTTAGAAAAATTAATAAATAATGAAAAAATTGGAACTATAGTTAAATAATTTTAATATGGAAAATTTAATAAATAATTATATAAATAGTTTTAAAACTAGCTCTTATGAAATAATATCTAATTTTAAAAACAAAATATCTCATATACAATCAAATAGAATTGACAATTCAATTTTTGATATAATTAAAATAAATTATTATAACGATTTGATATCAATTAATAATATCAGTACTATTAATATTATTAATAATAGCTTAATTGTTATAGAGCCATGGGAAAATAAATTTATAAAAGATATTGAAACAGCTATCCTAAATTCAGATTTAGGATTTTCCCCTAAAAATGATGGTAAACAAATTACTATTAAGATACCATTTTTAACACATGAAAAAAGAGACAAGTTAGCTTTAAAAGTAAAAAAAATAACAGAAATAATTAAAATTCAAATTAGAAACTTGAGAAGTTATTATAATAATAAAATAAAAAAATTATTAAAAGATAACATATCAAAAGATGATATTAAAAAAGGAGAAAATTTATTACATGATAAATATGTTGAATGTATTAATTTAATATCTAAAATTATGAAAAATAAAATTGAAAATATATTAAAGATATGAAGCATTATTTTTCTTTAATTAAAGTATTTAATATTTTTTTATCTATTCCATTTGGAATTTTAGGATTTCTTACTTCCATATATATATATAATTATGAATTTAATATTATAAATTTATTATTATCATTAGTATGTATTATCACTGCTCGTAATGCTGCTATTGCATTTAATAGACTTATCGATTTGGATATTGATAAAAAAAATATAAGAACAATTAATAGAGTATTATCTAATAATTTAATCTATAAACATCAAATTATAATGTTTATAGTATATAATTTATTAATATTCTTTTTATCTAGTTATTTTATAAATAAATTGTGTTTTTATTTGTCTCCTATTGCAGCTATAATTATTATGTCTTATAGTTATAGTAAAAGATATACATATTTATGTCATTTTTATTTAGGTATTTCTTTATCTATTGTCCCTATAGGTGCATTTATTGCATCTAGTAATAATATTTTTGCATTACTGCCGTATTTATTATCATTTTCTGTATTTCTATGGATTACGGGATTTGATATTATATATGCCACTCAAGATATTGATTTTGATAGAAAAGAAAATATATATTCAATTCCTTCTAAAATAGGTTTTAAAAAATCTTTACTATTATCCTATATGCTATATATGATATCAGTATTGGTAAAATATATAATAGGATATATATATAATTTTCATTATTATTATTTCATAGGATTGATATTATATTTTATCATTATGCATATCGAAATATATATATCAATATATAAAAAAAATTATATTCCATATATTTCATATATCCATTGTATATCTGGATTAATATATTTTTTATTTACAACAACAGATTTTTTATTACTTCATAAATGATTAAATGTTCTATTATAATAGGTAGTACTAGACAAAATAGAAAAACACCTACAATATATGATCACATTTTAAAAAAATTTAAAATATATAATGATTTTCAAATTGAAATATTTGATATAAAAAAATATAATTTGCCAATTTTTGACGATGTTTTAAGTTATAAAAGTGATCAATTATTCAAAATAATTAAAAATAACATTTTGATTTCAGACAACTTTATTTTCATATCTCCTGAATATAATGGAGGTATACCAGGAGTTTTAAAAAATTTTTTAGATTATTTTAATAAAGAATTCAATAAAAAACCTATAGGCATAATAACATGCTCTTCTGGTTATTTAGGAGGAATAAATGCATCAAATGATTTATATAAATATTTATTCCATATGCAAGCATATGTTTCTCCTAATAGATTAATTATACCTAATATAAATGATACAAAAAAAATAAAATATTCTATTAATATACAATTAGATACATTTTTAGATGATTTTGTTTGGTTAGCAAAAGCTGTATATAATTATAAAAAGTATTTAATTAATCAAAAGACAAAGGAAATTTTTTAGATACTTTAATCATTTCATCATATTGATCAGGCGATATATCATTAAAAAAGAACAATGCTGGATCAACATTTTTACCATTTTTATATACTTCATAATGCAAATGAGACCCTGTAGATAATCCTGAATTACCTACTAAGCCAATAATATCTCCTCTATTAACAATTTGATTTTTTCTAACAATAACTTTACTCATATGAGCATATAATGTCTTATATCCATATCCATGATTAATAACTACACAAAGGCCATAACTTCTATTTATATTAATATCTTTTATAATTCCGTTACCAGTAGAATATATTTTTGTTCCTGTAGGAGCTACAAAATCAACCCCATAGTGCATTTTATATATTTTATAAACTGGATGCATTCTTAATCCATATCCTGATGCTATTCTTTTTAAATTTTTATTAGATATAGGTTGTATAGCAGGTATAGAATTTGTCATATTTTTTTTT
>CP063811.1:81041-84173 GCA_022818785.1 Bacteroides sp. | reverse complement strand
TTTTTTTTTGTTCTATCATATTTGATATATCATAATATGATTTTAATTGTATATCTATACTTTTTGATATTTTTTCTATTTTTACTCTAATATTATTTATATAATTTTGATAATCTGACTCTTTAATTAAATTACAATATTGATTATCAAGTTCCTGATTTGTTAGTTTATTATCGATAGAAATCGAAAATATTGATTTGTATATTTCATTATCTCTTGTTTTTAATTCATTTAATTCACTATTTAATTTCAATATATATTCATTTAAATAGTTATAATTTAATTCTATATTTTGAATATGTTTTTTTAATTTGATTTCATTTGGTGTATCATAATAATATTGTTGTATAATAATAAATACATATGATAAAACAAAAATCATAACTATATTTATAGACAGTAATATTATTTTTCTAAAAAAACTTAACTTTATTTTTTCGTATTTTAAAGATATATTATTAAAGTGATACTTATCTTTATACATGATTAAGAATTGTAATATTTAATAAAATATAACAAATTACAAAAAATATTTATAAGGATATAATATGACAATATTAATTAATGATATCAGAAATCTATTTATAGATTTCTTTAAAAAAAAGCAACATATATTAGTACCTCCATCTAGTTTATTGTCTCCAATTGATGATAATAGCTTAATGTTTACAAATGCAGGTATGAACCAGTTTAAGGATATTTTTTTAGGGAATAAAATATCTGAATATAAACGTGTAGTAAATTCACAATTATGTTTTAGGGTTTCAGGAAAACATAATGACATAAATAATGTAGGCCATGATTTATATCATCACACTATATTTGAAATGTTAGGTAATTGGAGTTTTAATGATTTCTTTAAAAAAGAAATTATTGAATGGAGTTATGAATTATTAACTAATGTTTTTAATATTGAACCAGAAAGGTTATTTATAACAGTTTTCGATGGAAATAAATATCTTAAACAAGATAAGATATCATTCAATATTTGGAATGAATATCTTTCTAAAGATCATATTAAATATGATAATTTTAAAAATAATTTTTGGGAAATGGCTAATTATGGACCTTGTGGTCCATGCAGTGAAATACATATAGATTTACGTAGTAAAAAAGAACGTTTATTAGAACCAGGAATTAATTTGGTTAATAAAAATCATCCTAAAATAATTGAATTATGGAATTTAGTTTTTATAGAATATAATAAATATATTGATGGTAGTTTAAATTTACTAGAAAACAAATATGTTGATACTGGAATGGGATTAGAAAGATTATCAATGGTTTTACAAAATAAAAATTCTACTTATGATACAAATGAATATCAGATAATAATTGAAAGTATATGTAATATATTAAATATAAGATACAAAGAATATTCTAAATATGATATTGCAATAAGAATTGTTGCAGATCATATAAAAGCTGCTGTATTAATTATTAATGAAGGACAAAAACCGAGTAATCATGGTGCTGGATATGTTATTAGACGTATTATAAGACGGGCTATACGATATAGTTATGTAAATTTATCAATTGATTATAATTATATGCATAATTTAGTTGATATAATTAGTGCAATATATTTAATAGACCAAAATAAATGTAATGTTATAAAAGATATAATATCTTTTGAAGAAAGCAATTTTTTAAATACATTAAAATTAGGAATTAATAGATTTAATAAATATATAAAAAATAATAACTTTATAAGCGGAGAGTTTGCTTTTTTATTATATGATACATATGGATTCCCTATTGATATTATACATATGATGGCAGAAGAAAAAGGTATATTGGTAGATATTGATACGTTTCATAAAAATTTAAATAAACAAAAAAATAGATCATCTTTAAATCATAAGGATAAATTAAATCCAAATAGTGATTGGATTATTATAAATTCCTGTAAAAATTTTAATGTTCATTTTTGTGGTTATACAGAATCATCTTGTGAATGTATTATATTAAAATATAGACATGTTATAATAAAAAATATTAAATATTATCACATAGTTATTAATAAAACTCCTTTTTATTCTGTTCAAGGGGGACAAATAAATGATACTGGAACTATTTATAATAGTGATATTAGCATTAATGTTATTAATGTATTTAAAGAAAATAATTTAATTATACATTTGTGTGATAAAATACCTATTAATATTGAAGATAAATTTATAGCATCAATAAATATTAAAAATAGAAAATTAATAAGCAATAATCATACTGCTACTCATTTGTTAAACTATGCTTTAAAAAAAATTTTGCAATATGGTATTAAACAAAAAGGATCATTTTTAAATGCTGATTATTTACGTTTTGATTTTGATTATCCATATAGTATTAGTTATTCACAAATTTTGGATATAGAAGAAAAAATCAATACTATTATCACTAGTAATATTATAAAAAAAGAATATATAATTTCTTTCAAAGAAGCCAAACAATTTAATATAGAATATTTACCTCATATATCATATGAAAAAAATGTTAGAGTAATTGAATTTAATAATATTTCTAAAGAATTATGTGGAGGAACTCATGTAAATTCTACTATTGAAATAAAAATGTTTAAAATTATTAGTTGTAAATCGATATCATCTGGTATTAAAAGAATAGAAGCTATAACTGGAGATATGGTATATAATTATTTGACAAAAAAATCTGAAGAAATTAATAATGTTCAAAAAATTTTAAAATCTAATTCAGATATATCAAAAAGTGTTAATAAATTGATAAATAATAATGTTATTATCAATAATAAATTCAAATTATTATTTGATCTATACTATGAAATAGTATATAAAAATTTAATTCAAAATATTATATATATTAATGATAAAAAATTAATTTTATCAATAATAAATCCTCTTTTTAAGAGTTCTTTAGCTACTATATTTAATAATATTATTAAAGAATTAAAAAATGTTTTAATTGTTTTATTATTGTATGATAATAAAAATTATAGTATTTTTGTCCGTGATTCATTAAATAATGATAGTATAAATTCTCTTTCTATATCAAAAAAAATTGTTAACGAATATAATGGATCGTTAAAATCTATTAATGATAATTATTGTATTTTATTAAATACCAATGTATATGATAAAAGAATAAATGATTTTTTTT
>CP063811.1:74178-80991 GCA_022818785.1 Bacteroides sp. | reverse complement strand
AAAATATTTCCTAATATGCCTAGAGTATGTGCTTTAACAGGTAAAAAATCTAAAATGGGTTATAAAGTATCTGTATCTAATGCTAAAGTTAAAAGAAAATTTCATGCTAATATTCATAAAAAAAAATTTTATGTGCCTGAAAAATCAATTTGGATAACTTTAAAAGTTTCAACTAATGCTATAAAGACCATTAATCGGATAGGTATATATCACTATATATCTAAACTTAAAAAAATGCATTTATTAAAATGTTAATTTAATTGATTAAAAATAAATTTATTTAATAGTGAAAAAAAATAATAGAGTTCAAGTAATTTTAGAATGTACAGAACACAAAAAAACCTTATTAAAAGGAACTTCTAGATATGTTACAACTAAGAATAAGAAAAACACTAATCATAGAATTTCTTTAAAGAAATATAACCCAATATTAAAAAAAGTAACTATTCACAAAGAAATAAAATAAATAATTTTTTATGAAAACAATAAAAAATAACAAGAAAATATTTTATAAACTAATTCTTTCTAAGAAAATTGATAAAAATCATGGAATGTATACATATAAATATTTTGAAAAAATTTTATTAGATAATGATGTAAGTAATTTTTTGAAAAAAAATACATAAAATAATGTTTTTACAAAAAATTTTTAATAAAATAAACAATTTTATTATAGGGAATAACTTTGATAAAAATAAATTGTTAGATGATATTGAAATTATGTTAGTACAATCCGATATTAGTGTTAATACAACTATGAAAATTATTAACATAATTGAATCAAAAATAAATGATATAGCTCCTAATAAACTATCAAATAAATATGTTTATAATTTATTGAAAGACATTATATATAATATATTATCTAATAATGAATACATAAAAAAACAGTATAATGATAATTTATTACATGTAATATTAATGGTAGGGGCTAACGGAACTGGAAAGACTACTACTGTAGCTAAAATAGCGCATATTATACGTAAAAATAATGAAAAAGTTATTTTAGGAGCAGCAGATACTTTTAGAGCAGCAGCTATTGATCAATTAAAAATATGGGCTAATAGAGTTAATGTTCCAATTGTATATAATGCAATTGGAACTGATCCAGCTTCAATTGTATATGAAACTATTCAATTAGCTATATCTAATAAATTGCATTTTGCCATTATTGATACTTCAGGAAGATTACATAACAAATCTTATCTAATGAAGGAATTAATTAAAATAAATAAAATAATAAAGCATAAATTTATTAATATAACAAGTGAAAATATATTAATTTTAGATTCTAATAATGGTCAGAATTCTATCAACCAAGTTAGAGAATTTTCGAAAAGCATTAATATTGATGGAATTATTATGACTAAGATGGATAATATTTCAAAGGGAGGCACTTTAATTAGTATAAAAGATAATTTTGATATTCCAATACAATATGTATGTAATGGTGAAAAATTAAATGATATTAGTTTGTTTAACAAAAATATATTTATTAATAATTTGATTAATGCTTAATATTGATATTATTACTATATTTCCTGATTTTTTTAATAGTATAGTTAATTATTCCACTGTTTTAAGATCTATTAAAATGAAAAAATTATCTTTAAGTATTCATAATTTACGAAACTACTCTGTCCATAATAATGGCAAAATAGATGATTATTGTTATGGTGGTATTAGCGGAATGGTTCTTATGATAGAACCTATAGCTAATTGTATTGATCATTTATTATCTATAAAAAGATATGATGATATTATATATTTATCTCCAGATGGAAATATTTTAGATCAAAATACAGCTAATGAATTATCAATTAAAAATGATATAATAATAATATGTGGTCATTATAAAGGTATTGATCAAAGAATAAGAGATAAATATGTTTCTAAGGAAATATCTGTTGGAGATTATATTTTATCAGGAGGAGAAATTCCTGCTACAATTATTATTAATGCTATATCACGTTTAATACCTGGTGTAGTAAATTCTGATTCTATAATGTTAGATTCCTTTCAAAATGGGATGTTAGAAGCACCTATATATACTAGGCCTTATAATTTTAAAGGATTAAAAGTTCCTGATATTTTGTTAAGTGGGAATCGCAAAAAAATAGATGAATGGATTTATAAGAAATCTATAATAAAAACTAAAAACAATCGACCTGATTTATTAAAATAATTATCTTATAAAATTATGCATTGGATTTATCTAATAATGGCTATATTAATTGAATCTTTAGGTCTTACATTTATGAAAACTGCTAATGGATTGTCAAAATTATTACCATCTGTAGGAATGTTTTCATGCTACATTACATGTTTAGCATTGTTATCATTATCAATTAAAAAAATTGATATAGGATTAGCTTATGCAATATGGTCTGGAGTAGGAACTGCATTAATATCTTTAATTGGTGTTTATTACTTTAATGAGATATTAACATTACAAAAAATTTTAGGATTATTAATTGTTGTTATAGGTATATTTTTATTAAAATATTAATAATTTATATTTGCTTTTAATACGTTCATATTAAATAATGAATAATATTTTAAATACTGAAATAAGTAATATACAGTTTTTAAATAAAAGACAAATTTACTTATTTAATAAATATTACAATATCTATTCTTATAAGGATTTTATATATTATTCTCCTATTAAATATATAGACAGAAGAACATTTACTAAGATATGTTTTATAAACAAAAATGTTTATTTTGTTCAATTTAAATGTATTATCACTCGAAAAAAAATTATCAATAATAATAAAATATTATATGTATATGGAAAAGATGATACAGGAGAAATTCCTTTGATATGGTTTAGAGGGATTCATAAAATGAACTGTTTTATTAAATTAAATTTACAATACATAGTTTTTGGTAAAGTTAATATTTACAATGATAATATTAGTATCATTCATCCTGAAATAGATAATATAGCTTCTTATACAAAAAAATATCAAAATTCCAGTTACACACCTATATATAAAATTAAATCTCAGTCAAAATATATAAAAATTAACAGTAATGTAATTAAAAAAATTCAATTGAATATTATTAATATAATAAGAAATAAAATTAAAGATACTCTTTCCGAGTATATTATTTATAAATATAATTTGTGTTCTTTTTTTTATGCTATAAAAAATTTGCATTTTCCAATTAATAATAAAGCAATACTTATATCAAAATATAGGCTAAAATTTGAAGAATTATTTAATATGCATAAAAATATTTTATTAAAAAAAGAAAAAAATAAGAAAAATAATATTGCTTATTCGTTAAATAAAATAGGTGATTTGTTTAACAAATTTTATAAAAAATATTTACCTTTTGAGCTTACTAATGCTCAAAAAAAAGTTATTAAAGAAATTAGAAGGGATTTAAATTCGGAAATTCAAATGAATAGATTATTACAAGGTGATGTAGGATGCGGAAAAACGATAGTAGCTTTGATGATTATGTTAATTGCAATTGATAATAAAACTCAAACTTGTTTAATGGTACCTAGTGAATTATTAGCAGAACAACATTTCAATTTTATAAAAAATATTTTAAATAAATTACCTGTTAATATAGAATTAATAACAAGTTCTATTAGTAAAAAAAAAAAATAATAATAGTAAATGAGTTATATAAGGGTAATATAGATATATTAATAGGTACTCATTCTATATTATCAGATGATATTCAATTTAAAAAATTAGGATTAGCAATCATAGATGAACAACATAGATTTGGTGTTAATCAAAGAAAAAAACTTTGGAATAAAAATAGTAAATTATTGCCTCATACTTTAATAATGACTGCAACGCCTATACCAAGAACACTTGCAATGACTTTATATGGTGATTTAGATGTATCTATTATAGACGATATGCCTCAAAAAAGACTTGTTAAGACTATTCATTGTTATGATTATGATAGAGAAAGAGTATTTAATTTTATATATAAAGAAATATTAAATGGTTATCAAGTATATATTATATATCCGATAATAGGATATTCTCAAAAAACTAATTTAAAAAGTTTATTAATTGAATATAATAAGATTATACAATCTTCAATTTTACATAAATGTAGAATTAGTATTTTACATGGTAACATGGGATATAAAAGTAAAATAAAATCTATGAATGATTTTTTAAATAAAAAATCAGATATTATGATTGCCACTACAGCTATAGAAGTAGGTATACATATACCTAATGTTTCTGTTATACTAATAGAAAATTCTGAACAATTTGGTTTATCGCAATTACATCAACTTAGAGGTAGAATAGGTCGTAATAGTATTAATTCTTATTGTATATTAATGACAAGTAAAACAATATCTCAAAAAGCTAAAATGAGAATCAATACCATGAAACAAATGCATAATGGATTTGACATTGCTAATGTAGATCTTAAAATAAGGGGGCCAGGAAATTTTTCTGGAATTGAACAAAGTGGAATGATAAAACTAAAAATAGCAAATTTATATAAAGACATTAACATTCTTTCTTTATCTAAAGAAGCTGCACATGAATATATTATGAGTAAAAAAAATTAATCATTTTTTATATTTTATCAACAATCAATTCATATAATTTATATAAAACATCATTTTTTAATATTTTTCTAGGATTAATTATAGATGAATATTCGTCATTATCAATTATGGGTATATTACCTAATATATTGATGTTTAATTCCTTTGATATGAAATTTGCACCATCTTTACCAAAGATATAATATTTTTCTTTTGGGTGTTTATTTGGAATGAAATATGACATATTTTCAATAAGGCCTAATATGGGTATATCAATTTTTTCCATTTTAAACATATCTATACTTCTTATTGTATCAGATATTGATAATTTTTGAGGAGTAGTGACAATTATTGCTCCTGTAGCATTGAAATTTTGAGATATAGTAATATGAATATCTCCTGTGCCAGGTGGCATATCTACAATTAAATAATCTAAATCACCCCAATAAGCATCATTAAATAATTGCTTTACAGCTGATGATACCATTGGCCCTCTCCAGGGTATAGATTGATTATCTCTTGTAAAGAGACCAATGGACAATATTTTTATATTATATTTTAATATAGGTATTATATAATTTTTGTCATTTATTTTTTTTTGGGTAGGATGATCTTTTAATATATTAAATATTACTGGTATTGATGGTCCATATATATCAGCATCTAAAATACCGACTTTATATTTTTTTAGTGATAACATATAAGCAATATTAGCAGCAACAGTAGATTTACCTACACCTCCTTTACCAGATGCTATTAAAATTATGTTTTTTATTTTACAATTGTTCTTTTTAGATTTATCTTCTTCATTATTAATTATATTAATTTTTACTTCTTTAGAAGTAATTTCTCTTAGTGTATCTTTACATGTATTGATGAAATAATTTTTTAAAGGATTAGATGATTTAGATATCTTTAATGTAATAATAATTTCTTGGTCATTTATTTTTATATCTTTAATCATATTTAATGATACTAAATCTTTCTTTAAATTAGGATCGTATACTTTTTTCAAAAGTGTCAATATATTTACTTGATTTATAATCATAATACTTTTATTATTAAGTAGATTTTAAACTTAAAATTACCAATTATTTTTAATAAATGCATTAAATTTACAATTTTTATATTTTTATATATTATATTAATTATTTTATAGTAAATTGGTATAAATATTGTATCTATAGTAATTGATTTGATTTTAAAAAATATTATTTAATTTTTAAATATGTTTGAATTCCATAATAATTTTAATTTGCCTTTGTTGTTTATAAATGATGATATTGAATTTTTTCCACTTATGTCAAATGAAGAAGAAGAAGCATTAAAACGTGAAAAAATACCTAATACATTACCTATATTGCCATTGCGTAATACTGTTTTATTTCCAGGTGTTATAATTCCTATAACTGTAGGAAGAGATAAATCTATAAATCTTATAAAAGAATCATACAAAAAACGTAGTTCTATAGGAGTAATAGCTCAAAAAAATATTAAAATAGAAGATCCTACTATAAAAGATTTATATAGTATAGGAACAGTAGCATCTATATTAAAAATGTTACAAATGCCTGACGGTAGTATAACTATTATAATACAAGGTAAAAAAAAATTTAAAGTAGAAAAAGAGGTTGCTTTAAATCCTTATTTAAAAGCTTCTGTATTACCGTTTGAAGAATTAGAAATAAAAAAAATTGATAAAGAATTAAATGCATGGATAACATCTGTTAAGGATTTAGCATTGCAAATTATTAAAAAAACACCAAATATACCTTCTGAATCTAGTATATCAATAAAAAATATTGAAAATAATACTTTTCTTATAAATTTTATATCATCAAATATGAATGCTTCTATTGAAGAGAAGCAAAAATTACTAGAAATAAATAATTTGAAAGATCATTCTAAAATGGTTTTTAAATATTTATCAAAAGAGTTACAAATGCTTGAATTAAAAAATCAAATTCAATCTAAAGTAAAAAATGATATAGATAAGCAACAAAGAGAATATTTTTTAAATCAACAGTTAAAAACTATTCAAGAAGAATTAGGTTATTCTAATGATGATAATGAAATTCAAAAACTTATTCAAAGAGGTAAAAAAAAGAAATGGAATGCTATTCAGAAAGAAACTTTTGATAAAGAAATTCATAAATTACAACGAATAAATCAATCTTCTGCAGAATATTCTGTACTTTATAATTATTTAGACCTTATATTGGATTTACCTTGGAATCATTATAGCAAAGATAATTTCGATTTATTAAGAG
>CP063811.1:63654-74128 GCA_022818785.1 Bacteroides sp. | reverse complement strand
AAAAAAATATTAGATAGAGATCATTATGGATTAACAAAAGTTAAAAATCGTATATTAGAATATATAGCTGTTTTAAAGCTAAAAAATAATATGAAAGCTCCTATTTTATGTTTAGTAGGTCCTCCTGGAGTTGGTAAAACTTCTATGGGTAGATCCATTGCTAGAGCTATTAATAAAAAATATGTAAGAATTTCTTTAGGAGGCATAAGAGATGAGTCAGATATTAGAGGACATAGAAAAACATATATTAGTGCTATGCCTGGTAGAATTATACAATCGTTGAAAAAAGCAAAATATGCAAATCCTGTATTATTATTAGATGAAATTGATAAAGTAGGAAATGATTTTAGAGGTGATCCTTCAGCAGCTTTATTAGAAGTTTTAGATCCAGAACAAAATAATACTTTTTATGATCATTATGTTGAATCAGAATTTGATTTATCAAATGTTCTTTTTATAGCAACTGCTAATTCAACTTCAAATATTCATCCAGCATTAGAAGATAGATTAGAAATAATTAATATTAATGGATATACAGTTGATGATAAAATTGCTATTTCTCATAATTATCTCATACCAAAACAATTATCTTATCATGGATTAGATAAGAATTATAAAATAAAATTTACAAAAAAAACCATAAAAGAAATTATTGAACATTATACTTATGAATCTGGAGTCAGAGGACTTGAAAAACAAATTGCTGCTTTAATAAGAAGAAAAGCTAAGCAAATTGCTTCTAATGAGAAATATACATTAGGTATAAAAAAAGAAAATATTATAGATACATTAGGTATAAGGAAATATGAAAAAGATTTATATGAGGAAAATAATTCTTACGGTGTATCTATAGGATTAGCTTGGACTGCTGTAGGTGGGGATATAATATTTATAGAGGCATCTTATAGTCCAGGGAAAGGAAAATTAACTCTTACTGGTAATTTAGGAGATGTCATGAAAGAATCTGCCACAATAGCATTATCATATTTAAAATCAAAAGCGGCTCAAAAATTAAATATAGATGTTTCATTGTTTGAAAATTCAGATATACATATTCATGTTCCTGCAGGCGCTATTCCCAAAGATGGTCCATCAGCAGGAATTACAATATTAGTGGCATTAGCTTCGGCATTTTCAAAAAAGAAATTAAAACCTAAATTGGCTATGACTGGAGAAATTACATTAAGAGGAAAAGTTTTACCAGTAGGAGGGATAAAAGAAAAAATATTAGCAGCAGAAAGATCTGGTATTACTAACATTATTATGTCTAATGAAAATAAAAAAGATGTTAATGAAATATCTGATTTGCAAAATAAAAAGCTAAATTTTATATATGTAAATTATATAGATGAAGTATTAGATCATTCATTAAATTAATATTATGATAAAGTAAAATGAAAAATGATAAAATTGAATCTATAAATCTTATTAGTGATGGGACTATTGTAGAAGGTAATATAAAATGTGATAATAGTATTAGAATAGATGGAACTATCATAGGCAATATTACATCTCAAAAAAAAGTTATAATTGGTAATAATGGCAAAATGTTAGGTCATTTAAATTGTTTGAATGCTGACATATTTGGTTATTTTAATGGTGATATTAAAATAACGGAGATATTGTTTTTAAAAGATACTGCTAATATACAAGGAGATTGTCATGCAAAAAAATTAATAGTAGAGTCTGGAGCTATTATATCTGGAAATTTTCATATAGGTGATTCAAATAAATTGAATGATTCTAAATCTAAAAAATCAATATGATTGTAAAAAATATAATTAAAAATATTTTTAATTATATTTTAGTTGTTGTGTTATTTATAATGTTTATATATTTTTTTGATAAAAATTTATATTTAAAAATCATTAATAATTATTATATTAACATTGTGTTAAGCAATTTATTATTGCTATTATTAGTATCTATTATTAAATATTTTACTTATAATTATTCATCCTTTCAATGCAAAATTATATTTTATTTTTTAATTTTTAAAATTACTATTAATACAATTTGCGTTGTGTTTTTTGCCACTAAGGGGATTAGTGATATATATTATTTTTCTTTTAATTTTTTTTTTAATTACATATTATTTTATATATTTAGTAACAATTTTATATTTTAGTTTCATTATAATTGTTTTTTTTAACGTGTATACTTTTAATAGAGTTAGTTTTTTTTTTGTGATATTGTTTTTACTATCATTTAATGCTAATTCTCAAGATTTGAGCTTTAATCCTCAAAAAGATATCATAAATCATATACAGGATTCTCATAAATGGAATATAATAGGTGATATTAATATTTATTTACCTGTGATATTGTTTTATAAAAATAAAGTTCACATGTTTTCTTCTAAAGAATTTTATAAAAATCCATTTTTGCATAAAAAAGTAGATAATATATATATATAATGAATTTGTTATGGATAATGAATTTATATATAATTATTATGATTATATGAATAATAACTTACAAAAGTATCGATATAAATTATTAGATTTTTCAATTACTAAAAATGTTGTATCTATGTTTTTATCTATTATGATACTTATTATAACTTTGTTATATGTAAATTATAATTATAAAAAAAATAGATATAGATTTATAAATTCTTTTATAGAGCCTATAATTATATTCATTAGAGATCAAATAGCAAAACCTAATATAGGAATTCAATATATACGTCACATGCCATTATTATTAACAATATTTTTTTTCATCTTGTTAAATAACATAATAGGTATTATACCATTATTTCCTGGAGGCAATAATTTGACTGGAAATATATCTTTTACAATAGTTTTAGGATTTATTAGTACTTTTGCTTCTATATATTATAGCAATAAGTATTTTTGGAAAAATATCTTTTTTCCAAATGTTCCATATTTGCTATATCCTATTATAATTCCAATTGAATTAATTGGCATTTTTTCAAAAGCATTATCTCTTATAATAAGATTATTTGCTAATATTTCTGCAGGACATATTATTGTTATAAGCTTAGTTAGTTTGATATTTATATTTAAAACTTTAATTGTATCACCTATTACAATATTTTTTTTAATATTTATTTATATTTTAGAATTATTAGTAGCATTTTTACAAGCATTTATTTTTACACTTTTAACAGCTTTATTTATAGGTAATAATGCCAATAGCGAATATCATTAATTGATATTTTTGATAAATTTATGTATTATTAAGATATTAAATCGTCAATGTAATATATAAACTTTTTTAACATATAAATAAAATGATTGAAAGCATAAATGCAATAGGCGCAGGTATAGCTGCAATAGGCGCAGGTATAGGTATAGGTCAAATAGGATCTTCTGCTGTAAAAAGTATAGCTCGTCAACCAGAAGCTGCAGGTAAAATACAAATAGCAATGATTGTTTCTGCTGCTTTTATTGAAGGTGTGGCATTATTTAGTATAATTATTGCTTTAGTAAAATAATATAATTTTTTACCTTTACTATTTAAAAAAAATAGTAAAGGTATTTTAATTTAACTTTATATGGACATTTTAAATCCTCATATTGGATTAATATTTTGGACAACAGTATCTTTTTTAATATTATTAATTATTCTTAAAAAATATGCTTGGATACCAATTATAAGTTATATTCATAACAGAGAACAATTTATTCAAGACTCTTTGTTAAAAGCAAAAGAAGCACAAAACGAAATTAAACAATTAAATGATAATAAAAATCAATTAATTAAAGAAGCTTGTTTAGAAAAAGACAAAATAATCAAAAATGCTTATAATATAAGCGATAGTATAATTGAGGAAGCAAATAAAAAATCACATATAAAATTTATAGCAATGATTGAAAAAGCTAAAAAAGAGATAGATATATATGAAAATCATTCTATGGAAAATTTAAAAAATAAAGTAAGTGATTTATCTATTGTAATATCAAAAAATATTATAAAAAACGTACTTAAAAATGAGGAAGATCAAATAATTTTGATAGAAAAAATTATAGCTAATCGCAATTTTAATTGATTTTTAATATAAAAGTTATGAAAAGTATTATAGCAAATAGATATGCTAATTCTTTATTAAAATTAGCCATTGAAGAAGATAAATTACATCAAACTCATCAAAAAGCAATCATATTGTATGATTTATTATCTAATAATTTTTCTTTAAAAAAAGCTATAACAAATCCTTATATAGGAGTATATAAAAAAATAGATATAATTAAATCTATTTTTTATTATAAAAATAATTGCTTAATATTGAATCTTATTAAATTTATGCTTTTAAAGCATAGATATGAATATATAGCTATGACTATAAAAAAATTTATTATAGCATATAATAATTATAAAGGAATTAAAAATATTAATTGTACATTATCTTTTAATATTAGTTATCAAAAAAATTATAATAAAATATATTCATTAATTAATAGCAAGTTTTCTCAAAAAAATAATTTAACTTTTAAAATAGACAATAATATAATTGGAGGAATAATTATTGATATTGATAATAAAAGATATGATTTTAGTATAAAAAAACAATTCGATATAATTGAATCATTAATAAAAAAATAATTTTTTATAAAAAAGAAATAATCATGACACATCATATCAAGCCAGATGAAATATCAGATATTATAAAAAATAGATTATCTGATAATCTTAATAATACAATTAAAGAAGAAGAAATAGGTACCGTGTTACAAGTAGGTGATGGCATAGCAAGGGTATATGGATTAGATAATATAAAATCAGGTGAAATCGTATTATTTAATTATGGATTAAAAGGTGTTGCATTTAATTTAGAGGAAGATAATGTAGGAGTTATATTATTAGGTAATTGTGATAATATTAGAGAAGGAGATATAGTAAAAAGAGGATATAAAATGGCATCTATACCTGTTGGAGAAGGATTATTAGGTAGAGTAATAGATACATTAGGTAATCCTATTGATAATAAAGGTCCTATAAAAGGATTTTTAATAGATTTACCAATTGAAAGAAATGCTCCTGGAATAATATATCGTCAACCAATTAATGAACCATTGCAAACTGGTATTAAATCTATTGATTCTATGATACCTATTGGTAAAGGACAAAGAGAATTAATAATTGGAGATAGAAAAACTGGTAAAACAACTATTGCAATAGACACTATTATTAATCAAAGACAATTTTTTGAAACAGATAATCCAACATATTGTATATATGTTGCCTGTGGTCAAAAACAATCTAGTATAGCACAAACAGTTAAAATACTAGAAGATCATGATGCTATGAAATATACTATTGTTGTTGTAGCATCTGCTTCTGATGCATCACCTATGCAATTTTATGCACCTTTTTCAGGAACAACAATTGGTGAGTATTTTAGAGATATTGGTAAAAATGCTATTATTGTATATGATGATTTATCGAAACAAGCAAATGCTTATAGAGAGGTTTCTCTCTTATTAAAGAGGCCTCCTTCTAGAGAAGCATATCCAGGGGATGTATTTTATTTACATGCTAGATTATTAGAAAGATCTGCTAAGTTAAATTCTGATATTAACATAATTAAAGATATGAATGATGTCCCTGAAAATTTATCTAAAATGGTGAAAGGCGGAGGATCTCTTACTGCGTTACCTATAATTGAGACTCAATTAGGAGATGTTTCTGCATATATTCCAACAAATGTTATATCTATTACAGATGGGCAAATTTTTCTTGATACAACTTTATTTAATTTAGGCATTAAACCAGCTGTCAATGTTAATATATCAGTATCTAGAGTTGGCAGTAATGCACAGATAAAATCTATGAAACAAGTTTCATCTACTTTGAAATTAGATCAAGCTCAATATAAAGAGTTAGAATCTTTTAGTAAATTTAGTTCAGATATAGATATTATTACTAAAAATATTTTAGATAAAGGTGCTAGAAATATTGAAATCTTAAAACAAGATAAACATTGTCCTATGCCAGTAGAATATCAAGTAGCTGTAATATATTGTGGGGTTCATGGTTTACTTAATGATATTAAAGTATCTTTAGTTAAAATGTTTGAAGAAGATCTTATAAAGATATTAAGACAGGATTATGTATTAATTAATCACATTGTGAATCATAAAATGGATGTTGATTCTCAGAATAAAATTAAAAATATAGTTGTAAGTATATTGAAAAATAATAAATATTTCAATAAATAGAAATGATAGGTTTAAAAATAATTAAAAAAAGAATTTCTTCTGTTACATCAATAGAAAAAATGACTAAAGCAATGAAGTTAATATCAGCAGTTAAACTTCGTAAGTCTACAATTAATTATAATAATATTACTTCATATTATGATTCTATATATAATATTTTGCCTTATTTCTTTTCAATAAAATCAAATATTAAAAATAAAATTTTAAATAGATATATTATTGATGCATGCAAAAAAAACAGATTATTATTGATTATAATAACATCTGATAAAGGTCTTTTAGGAAATTTCAATAATAAAATAATTACATATGCTAATAATATTATAACTAATGATATGCATGATAATATTGATTACCTATGTATAGGTAATAAAGCTATATCATTTTTTAAAAATAAAAAAAATTATTTATATGAATATAGTTCTAAATTAGATACTGCTATTAACATAGATTTTATTTCTAAAATAACTCTTTATATCACTAAATGCTTTGATTTAAAAAAATACGATGATGTAAAAGTTATTTATTACAAATTTGTAAAAATCAATCAATATAATTTAATGTGTGAATCTTTATTGCCTATCAAAATTCATTATAAATCATGTGAAAATTATATAATAGAATATAATTCTATAAATAGTATTATTGAGGTTATTAATAATGCAATTAAATTTAAAATTTTAAAATGTATATATAGTTCTATAGTTTCAGAAAATACAGCTAGAATGATTGCTATGGATCAAGCAACTAATAATTCTAAAGATTTATTAAAAGAATTAAAACTAAAATATAATAATATTAGGCAAAATATTGTTACAAAAGAAATAATAGAAATAATAGGAGGCAACATTAATGCAATGTAATGAATTTTGATGATGTATTAATTTATATAAGGAAATTTTCCTCTTTTCAAGAAATGGGATTATTATCATATAATAAATCATTAGATAAAATTTTGTATTTATGTAAATTATTGAATAATCCTAATACTAAATTTATAAGCATACATGTTGGAGGAACTAATGGTAAAGGATCTGTTTGTAGTATGTTATCTGCAATATTGCAATCATCAGGTTATAAAACAGGATTATACACTTCTCCATATATAAATAATTTTAAAGAAAATATCAAAATTAATAATACTTCTATTGAAGAAAAATATATTATTGATTTTGTTAAGAAATATAAAAATACTTTAGATAAAGTAATGCCATCTTTATTTGAATTTATGACTTTATTAGCGTTTTCTTATTTTGCTGATAATAAAATTCAGTTAGCTGTTATAGAAGTTGGCTTAGGAGGAAGATTTGATGCAACTAATATAGTTAATTCTATAATTTCGATTATTACTAATATAAGGTATGATCATGTTAATATATTAGGAAACAGTTTATGTCAAATTGCTTTTGAAAAAGTAGGTATAATAAGATATAAATCCAATTTAATAATTGGTGAAAATAATATATTAAAAGTCAATAAAGTATTATTTGATTATGCATTATTATTTCAAAATAAGGTATATATGGCTGAAAATATTTGGCATATGCAATATCATAATAATAAATATCATTTTTTTTCCAATTGGGATAAAAAATATGAATATAATATCTACACCGATATTAATAGTCCTTATCAGGGTAAAAATATTAAAACAGTTATTACAGCAATTCATATTTTAAATCAAAATGGATTTTTTATAAGTAAAAATAACATAGAAATTGGATTAAATAATGTTAGATTATTTACTAAATTTAACTGCAGATGGGAGTTCATTAATAATGATCCTTTAACATTATTGGACATAGGGCATAATGTTGATGGACTAAAGACAATTTTTGATTATTTACAATTATCTACTTATAATAATATACATGTCATTATAGGATTAATGAAAGATAAAAATATATATGATATAATGCATATTTTACCGAAAAACAGATTTATTTACTATTATTGCGGAATAAGAAATAACAAAAGATCATTAGATTCTAGAATAATGATGAAAATTAGCATACAACTTAAGCTAAAAGGATATTGTTTTGAAACGCCACTAGATGCATATAAAAAATCTATTAATAATTATAATTATAAAGATTTAATATTAATTATTGGTAGTACTACAATAATGGATTCTATTATAAATTTTACTAGATAAAAATATTACATAATATTTTTAAAATAATTAATTTTAGAAATTATTTGATCATATTTATGAAATATTGATTTTCCAATTACTAATATATCAGGATTATATTGTATTAAATAATCAATATTTGTCATATTAATTCCTCCATCAATTTCTATTTTAAAATTATATTTTTTTTTAATTTTATTTAATTCATATAATTTATCATATGAAGTTTTCGTAATAAATTTTTGACCACTAAATCCTGGGTATACAGACATTATTAATACAATATCTATATATTGTATAATATTATTTTTTAATAAAACAGATATTGCAGTATTTGGATTCAATGCAATACCAACTTTCATATTTGTTTTTTTTATTTTTTCTAAAATAGAAAAATCATTTATAATAGCTTCATAATGCACTATCATATTTTTTATTTTTAATTTTTCTAATTTGTCAACGTAATCATTAGGATTAGTTACCATTAAATGTACTTCTAATGGTTTTATACTATATTTCAATAAAAAATTGACAATATCAAAACCAATAGCTATATTAGGCACAAAATGACCATCCATAATATCAATATGTATTACATCTGCCTGACTTTCATTAATTTTCTTGATTATGTTATCTATATTAGATATTTCTGCAGCTATAATTGAAGGGGCAATTGATAAATTCATAGTTGTTTTTGATATTTTAAAAATAATTTTAATGATAATTTTTTACTATAATTCATTTTATACTGTATATTATTCTTAATATAATCATAATATGATTTAGTTTCTATTTTCAATTTATTATTTTTAATGCTATTAATTCCATATTGTAGAGATTTATTGAATGTTTTGATAGTTTTTCTTTCTAAATTATTTTTGCCAACCCACAATGCAAATACAAAAGGAAGTTTAGTAAATTTATACCATTCATATGATAAATCAATATAATAAGTGAATTTTTTAGAATTATAATTCATAAGTGCTTTGTCTCCAATCATTAAATATGCATCAGTATTAGTATTATCATATTTATATTCTATATTGTTTTTATTCCAATAAAAATTTAATAATATCTTAAGAAGATAATTTGATGTACATGATTCTTTATCAAGTTGTATACTTTTTATATCTTTTAATAAATAATTAGAAACTAAAATAACAGATTTTACATATTTAAAAGAACTTATACAAAAATTACTAATAATATTATAATTATTTAATTCTTTTATCATGCCAGTAGGACATAAGCTTATGTCAACATCATTATTTAAAATAAATGATCTTAAATTATTAGGATTATCACATAATAGTTTAATATTATTTATAAAATTTTTATACTTTGTAATTCCATATATAAATGGTAACGAGTTTATATATTTTATAGCTGATATTTTGATCATAATTAGTATTTACGAATAATATTATATTTTGTATCTCTTTCAACTGGTATATTGTTTGAAGATCTAATAATTTTTAATATTGCATCAACAGTCATTGAAGGATTTTGTTCACCACCAGCCATTGAATATATTTTAGTAGTGTCATTAATTGTTCCATCTATATCATCTACACCATAATTTAAAGATAATTGTGATGTAAACTTACCAATCATTGCCCAATATGATTTTATGTGTAAAAAATTATCTAAATATATTCTAGAAATTGAATAATTTCTTAAATCTTCTATTATTGAAGTTTCATTAAGATGGCTCATTTTATTATTCTTGTTTCTAAACTTTAGTGGAATAAATGCTTGGAATCCTTTTGATTTATCTTGCAAATCCCTTAACAGAGACATATGATGGACTCTATCTTTATAAGATTCTATATGGCCATATAACATTGTAGCATTAGTTGGTATTTCACAGCTATGTGCAATTTTATGCATCATTAACCAATTTTCAGAATTACATTTATGTTTAGCTATTTTATTTCGTATTTCTGAATTGAAAATTTCAGCTCCACCACCAGGCAATGAATCTAATCCAGAATTCTTTAGAATCATCAATCCTTTTTTAAATGATACTTTAGCCATTTTAAAAATATATAATAATTCCACAGGTGTTAATGCCTTTATATATATATTAGGTTTTTCTTTTTTAATACTGATAAATAAATCACAATAAAAATCTAAATTATAATGAGGATGT
>CP063811.1:59719-63604 GCA_022818785.1 Bacteroides sp. | reverse complement strand
TTTTTTTTTCATGCAGTATATTTATAATATCTTTTATATTTAATTTCCATCCTTCTTCTGATTTTTTTATTAATCTAGAATAAGAACAAAAATTACAAGTATAAATACAAAAGTTAGTTGGTTCTACATGAAAGTTTTTGTTAAAATATGTATAATTACCTACTAATAAGTTCTTTTTATAATTCGATAACATACCTAAATATGATAATGGCCCTTTTTTATAAAGAATTTCACATTCAATATCATTAATTCTTTTTGATTGAATTACTTTGTCAGCAATTTTTAACAAATCATATGACAAATTTTTAAATCTTATCATAAAAAAAAATATTTTAATGTAAATAATCTAAATTAAAAATTATTTACTTATTTTAATGTTTATTTACAAATTTATAGATAGTTATTAATATGAACGAATATTTAGTAATATTACCAATTATAATTGGTACAATATTTAATTTTTATTTTCAATACAAAGCTAAAAAATATTCTAAAATAAAGTTATTAATTGACATGACTGGAAAAGATATAGCATTAAGAATGTTAAAAGATCATAATATTTATAATGTTGCAGTTGTTGTCAATGATGGATATTTAACTGATCACTATGATCCTGAAAAAAAGATTATAAGCTTAAGTCATGATGTATACTTTAATAAAAGTATTTTATCTGCAGCAATATCTGCTCATGAATGTGGACATGCTGTTCAGGATGCACAAACATATCAATGGCTTAATTATAGATCTAATATGATTCCTATTTTATCAATAACAAATAATATTGTGATGTGGATTTTATTTTTAGGTGTCATTTTAATAAACATTTTTCCAATTGTTATATGGATAGGAATTATAATGTTTGGATTTACTACTATATTTAGTATAATAAACTTACCCATTGAATTTGACGCTAGTGATAAAGCTCTAAAATGGTTAAATAAAAATAAAATAGTACATAAAATAGAATTTTTAAAAGTAAAAAGTGCTTTAAATTATGCTGCTATAACATATGTTATAGCTATGTTTGCCTCTGTAAGCACATTATTACATTATGTGTTAATAGCATTAAATAATGATAAAGATAATTAACAATCATGAATAATAATTTGTATGAAAATGTTCTTAATCTATTAAAGAATCTTATTAAAACTCCTTCAGTTAGCAAGTTTGAAGACAAAACAGCAGATATTATTCAATCTTTCTTAGATGAACATAATATAATATCTAAACGATATATGAATAATATTTGGGCATTCAATAAAAATTATGATGATAATAAAAAAACTATTCTCTTGATTTCTCATCATGACACAGTTCCTCCTTCATCAAATTATAGTATTAATCCTTTTTTTCCTTTAGAAAAGGATGGCAAAATATTTGGATTAGGTAGTAATGATGCAGGCGGTTGTTTGGTTTCATTATTATATGTATTTATATATTTTTACAATCATGATAATTTAAATTATAATCTATTATTTGTTGCTGCTTCAGAAGAAGAAATATCAGGTAATAATGGTATTAAAACTATATATTCTAAATTCTTCAATAAGAATAATATAAATTTGGCTATTGTAGGAGAACCTACTAATATGGAGATGAATATAGGTGAAAAAGGATTATTAGTATTAGATATATATTTTAAAGGCAAATCATCTCATGTAGCTTTACCATATGAAGGAGAAAATGCTATTTATAAATCTTTAAAGGCAATTCAATGGATTAAAAAATATAAATTTAGAAAAAAATCAGAATTTTTAGGTGATACTACAATGAATGTAACACAAATTGAAGGGGGAATCAAACATAATATTATCCCAGATATATGTAAAATAGTAGTTGATATAAGAGTTAATGAACATTATAATAATTTAGATTTAGTGCAAATTATAAAAAAAAATATTAACTTTGGTGAAGTGGTTCCTAGGTCAACAAATTTAAATTCTAAACTTATCGATTTAAATAATGAATTTGTTAAAATTGGACTAAATATGAATTTGAAAACATGTTTTTCAGCTACTGTTTCAGATAGATTATTAATACCTGTAAATTCTATTAAAATGGGTCCAGGTAAATCTGAGAGATCACATGTATCTGATGAATATGTATATGTTCATGAAATACAAAAAGCTATTTTAATATATAGTGATATTTTAAAAAAAATATTATTAATATGATAAATAAGGCCTATTCGTCTATTGGTTAGGACGTCAGATTTTCATTCTGGAAAGAGGGGTTCGATTCCCCTATAGGCTATTTTATATTATTTTATTTATGTCTAGTATCATATTGTGTATTGAATCATCTTATATCAATTGTTCTGTATCTTTATCAAAAGATGATATATTGATAGGATATAATGAATCATTGATTCATAGATCGCATGATAAAGTGATAACATGTTTAATAGATGATTTAATGAATAATAAAAAAATATCATTTACAAATATAAGCGCTATTTGTATTAATCAAGGCCCTGGCCTTTATACAGGTCTTAGGGTAGGAATATCTGTGGCTAAGGCAATATGTTTTGCTATTGATAAACCATTAATAGCTATTAAATCATTAATAGCTATGTATTATAGTTTTATATTTAAATATAAAATTTCAAAAGAAAAATATATTTTATATCCTATTATATATAGTAAAAAAGACGAAATTTATACACTTGACAAAAATTTAAAAACCATATTATTGTCATTTAAGGAATTAAATGAAATTATTAAAAATCACCCAAAAAATACAATAATTTTATTTGGTTATGAAATAAAAAGAATAATTAATTATATATTACCTAATAATTACAATAATATTATTTATATAGATGATTATATTATATCATCTAAATGTCTTATCTATCCTGCTTTTTTAGCTTTAAAAAATGATAAAATAAAAAAATCAATAGATATAACTCCTATGTATATTTAATTTTTTTATTTTTATTTTAATAATTTTTATTAAATTAGATAATTATTCCTCAGTAGCTCAGTTGGTTAGAGCATCTGGCTGTTAACCAGAGTGTCGCTGGTTCGAATCCAGCCTGAGGAGTTTTCCATAACATCTCTAAAATACTAATTACTCCTATCATGTGGTGTTTTACATCACATAAATATCTTATAGGAGGCCTATCAGAACCTATAATTAATTCTTTATATACCTGCCTTGAATCAACAGATATTATTTCAGTTTCATAAATTTTTGCTAGTTGTAATGCCATATTGGTTTTTCCTGAAGCAGTTATCCCACTAATAACAATGACATTCTTTTTAGGATTATTTTCTTTCATGAAAGAAATAACATATATGAATATTGGTAATAATGGGCACTTACCTACTTTCCCGCGTTTTACCGTAGTATCATCGGCACTAACAGTCTTAACTTCTTTGTTCGAAATGGAATAAAGGTGAACCCTGTCGTTAATAGCACCCATTATATTTTTAATTTTTTGAATATTAAAAGATGGATAAAAAATAATATAATATTTTATAATATATATAAAAAGATTTCGAGCAATTAGTACTGCTTGGCTTTGATGTTACCATCTTTACACCTGCAGCCTATCAAAGTCCTCTTCTCGAACAGCTCTCAATGGAAGTATAATCTTGAGGTAAGTTTCGTGCTTATATGCTTTCAGCACTTATCTAAATATTAACGTAGCTACTCAGCAATGCTCATGAAAAAACAACTGATACACCATAGGTTAACCCAATTTGGTCCTCTCGTACTAAAATTAGATCCTCTCAAACTTCCTGCGCTCACAACAGATAGGGACCGAACTGTCTCACGACGTTCTGAACCCAGCTCGCGTGCCACTTTAATGGGCGAACAGCCCAACCCTTGGAACCTGCTACAGCTCCAGGATGTGACGAGCCGACATCGAGGTGCCAA
>CP063811.1:54051-59519 GCA_022818785.1 Bacteroides sp. | reverse complement strand
CTCCTCCAATCTCATGGTACTCAGGTGTATATTAACATATAAATTAATTACAATTACACGACTTTCACGTTCTATGGTTAACATTTCCACATTATTCTTCTTCTCAATTTATAAGTCTTTGTCATATATCCTATAACCCCTATTATAAGTTTAATAGACATTATAATAAGTTTGGGCTTTTCCGTTTTCGCTCGCCACTACTTGCGGAATCACTATTGTTTTATTTTCCTTTGTTTACTTAGATGTTTCAGTTCAACAAGTTTGCTTTTATATATATAATATATAAATATCTATTTACATAGATAGGTTTCCCCATTCGGAAATCTGCGGATCATATTGTACAAACCAATCCCCACAGCTTATCGCAGTTTATCACGTCCTTCATAGCCTCCAATAACCAAGGCATCCCCCGTGCGCCTTAGTAACCTTTTTATTTTTTTTTATAAAATATTAAATATTTTATATCCTCTTTTAATATTTCAAAGAACATAAAATCAATCATCAAATGATAATTGATTTTCAAATGGAGAATATCGGATTCGAACCGATGACCCCTAGCTTGCAAAGCTAGTGCTCTAGCCAGCTGAGCTAATTCCCCTTTGTAAAACACAATACTTTCGAAATGCATTAGTCTCGAGCAGGTTTGAACTGCTGACCTCTACATTATCAGTGTAGCGCTCTAACCAACTGAGCTACGAGACTATAAATATATTATCTCGTTTTACAATTCTCTTACACACAGAAAATTTGTAACAGACCTTTGATAAGAAATACCAAATATTCTTACATCAATGTTAAATCGTTCTCTAAAAAGGAGGTATTCCAGCCACACCTTCCGGTACGGCTACCTTGTTACGACTTAGCCCCAGTTGCCAGTATTACTCTAATTAATTCTTTTGACAGTAACAAATTTCAAGTACTCCTAACTCCCATGGCTTGACGGGCGGTGTGTACAAGGTCCGGGAACGTATTCACCGCGCCATTGCTGATGCGCGATTACTAGCGAATCCAACTTCATAAGGTCGAGTTGCAGACCTTAATCCGAACTGAGACATACTTTATAAGGATTTGCTTCTAGTTGCCTAGTTGCTGCCCTCTGTATATGCCATTGTAGCACGTGTGTAGCCCTGGACATAAAGACCATGATGACTTGACGTCGTCCTCTCCTTCCTCTATGCTTACGCAAGCAGTTTTGTTAGAGTTCCTGGCATTACCCAATGGCAACTAACAATAAGGGTTGCGCTCGTTACGGGACTTAACCCAACACCTCACGGCACGAGCTGACGACAGCCATGCAGTACCTAGTTTCGCTCTCAATAAATTGAGAAATTTTCTTTCAAAAATCGTAGCTAACTTTCAAGCCCAGGTAAGGTTCCTCGCGTATCATCGAATTAAACCACATGCTCCTCCGCTTGTGCGGACCCCCGTCAATTCCTTTGAGTTTCAGCCTTGCGACCGTACTCCCCAGGTGGATTACTTATCACTTTAGCTTAGCCACTAATAAAATATCAATAGCTAGTAATCATAGTTTACAGCGTGGACTACCAGGGTATCTAATCCTGTTTGATCCCCACGCTTTCGTGCCTCAGCGTCAATAGTAACATAGTATGCTGCCTTCGCAATTGGTGTTCTAAGACATATCTAAGGATTTCACTCCTACTTGCCTCATTCCGCTATACTTCTATTATATTCTAGATTATCAGTTTCTTTAGCATACCACAGGTTGAGCCTGTGAATTGAACTAATGACTTGATATTCCGCCTACGCACCCTTTAAACCCAATAAATCCGGATAACACTTGCATCCTCCGTATTACCGCGGCTGCTGGCACGGAGTTAGCCGATGCTTATTCTTAAAGTACCTTCAATTAAAATTAAAAATTCCAATTTAATCCTTTAAAAAAGCAGTTTACAACTAATAAAGCCTTCGTCCTGCACGCGACATAGCTGGATCAGCCGTTAGGCCATTGTCCAATATTCCTTACTGCTGCCTTCCGTAGAAGTCTGGTCCGTTCTCAGTACCAGTGTGGGGATACATCCTCTCAGATTCCCTACTGATCATTGCCATGGTAGGCTATTACCCTACCATCTAGCTAATCAGGCATATGCCCATCTATAGCCGAACATAAAATAAATTTTACATTCTTTGATATTATAACTTATGTTATAATATTTTATGAAGTATTAAACTTAGTTTCCCAAGACTATTCTTCTGCTAAAGGCAGGTTACATATGTTATACTCACCCGTTCGCCGGTCGCCAACTAAACTAATTAAATTAATCTATTGCTGCCCCTCGACTTGCATGTATTAAGCTTGTCGCTAGCGTTTATCCTGAGCCAGGATCAAACTCTTCATTGTTTATTTCTAATACTATAAGTATTAGAAATAGTTATTTGAATATGTTTAACCCTTGACAAAAAACACTTGAATTAACTTACCTCTTATGACTGTTACAAATTTTCTGTATATAAATTTCAAAGAACATTACATATAGACATATCTATATATATTCAGTATGACAAATATATAAATATTTTTATTATTTATAATATATTTTATTATTATTTTAGATAAATAAAACATTAATTAATTCAGAAACATTATTAATTAATATGATTTCAATATCATCATAATATGATTGAATATTATTATAACTTGAAACTATTATTGTTTTAAATCCTGATTTAATAGCAGTAACAATATATTTATCAATGTCAATTACTTCTTTAACTTCTCCAGAAAGACTAATTTCTCCTGTTAAACACAATTTTCTGGATATGGGAATATTTTTATAAGATGATATAATAGAACATATTATACCCAAATCTGCAGAATTATCAGTAATATTAATACCTCCTGTAATATTTACATAAACATCTTTTGAGTTAACCGATATTTTACAAAATTTTTCTATTACTGCTATCAACATATTAATTCTTTTATAATTATATCCTATAGCAAAATTTTGTGATGCATTATATCTAGTATTACTAACTAAGCTTTCTACTCCAATTAGTATAGTTTGCAATCCTTCTTGAATTATTACAACAACATTTCCGACAATTTCTTTATTACTTTTTGACAAAAATATAGAAGATAAATTAGAAATAGGGACTAATCCTTTGTTTTCCATCTTATAAACGGCTAATTCAGATGTTTTGCCAAATCTATTTTTTAAACTTTTTATGATTCTATAAGGAAAATTATTATTACTATTTTCAAATAGTAAAACTACATCTACAATATGTTCTAAAACTTTTGGTCCAGCTATAATGCCCTCTTTATTAATATGGCCAATTAAGATTATAGCTATATTATTTTTTTTAGCCATATTCATAAGTACATTAGCAATGTATTTTAACTGATTAATAGAACCTAAATTATCATTATAATATAATGTTTGAATTGAATCAACAACTATTATATTAGGCATTAATTTATTAATTATTTGTATAACATTTTCGAAATTATTATCTGCAAAAACTATTATTTCTTGATTAAGAAAATTTTTATCTTTTAAACGAACAAATCTATTTTTTATCTGATAAATGTTTTCTTCACCACTTATATATAGAATAGTTTTATTAATATTAATACATAATTGCATTATAAGAGTAGATTTACCTATTCCAGGATCTCCTGCTATCAATGATATTGATCCTTCTACAATTCCTCCTCCCAAAACACGATTTAATTCCATATCATGCAATACTATTCTTTTATTTTCTGAATATTTAATATCATTTATATTATAATATTCAATAGATGATTTATAATGGTCATTATTTATATTTACTGCTTTAAAAGTATTCCATGCCATACAGTATGGACATTTACCTAACCATTTAAAAGATTTATAATTACATTTTTCACAGAAAAAATTTTTTTTATTTCCAATCATGTTCTGTAATATATACCAGTACCATTATATATTCGTTTATCTTCACAATTATTACAATTATCACTACAGCATCCATTTAATAAATGACTGCATTGTATGCATTGTATTATATGTTTATTACATTTTGCATTAGCACAATTAATCATTCTATCTGATTTTTTATTACAAAATGAGCAATTAGATATTACTATAGGATTAACAGTATTAATATTAATAGATATTCTTCCGTCAAAAACATAACATTTGCCTATAAAATTTTTACCTGGAGTATTTAATCCATATTTAATAATTCCTCCTTCTAATTGATAAACATTTTTAAAACCATTTTTTAACATATATAAGGATGCTTTTTCACATCTTATACCACCAGTACAATATGTTATAATTTTATTATTTTTAAATTGATTTATATTATGCATTTTTTTTGCAAATTCTCTAAAATAATTTATATTCAAAGATATTGCATTTTTAAAATGACCTAGTATAAATTCATAATGTGATCTAACATCTAAAAATATAACTTTATCATCATCAATTAAATCATCTATATATTTATAATTAACATATTTATTTGTAACAATATTTTTAATATTGATACTATTGTTGATAATTCCTGAATTTATATTTTCATTTTTACATTTAATTGTTAATCTAGGAAAAGGTATAAATTTTGATAAATGTATTTTAAAATCTGTTTTATTAAATCTTTTATCAGACAATAATATTTTAATATATTTTTTACAAGATTCACCGTAACCAGAAATTGTCCCATTAATACCTTCTTGAGATATTATAATTCTTCCTTTTAATCCTATTTTGTTACAAAAATTAAAATGATCTTTGTAAAATATCATAAAATTTTCTAAATAAGTATAACAATAATAAGATATTATATAATATTGATTATTTATCATGATATATATTATTTTAAATATTATTAATTTTTTTACATAATCCATAAAAAGTTAAATTGTGATGGATTATATTAATTCTAAATAATTTAGATATACTATTTTTAATATCTTGTATTCTAGGATCACAAAACTCTATTGTTTTTCCACATTTAACACAAACAATATGATCATGTTGTTTGAATCCATAAGACCTTTCAAATTGAGTTACATGATTTTTAATTTTAGTTTTAACTATTAAATTACAGTTTAATAATATATTAATAGTATTATATATTGTAGCTTTACTGATATTATAATTATTGTTTTTCATATAAATATATAAAGAATCAGCATCAAAATGTGATTTAATATCATATATTATTTTTAATATTGCAAATCTTTCATTAGTTTTTCTTAGTTTATTATTTTGAAGGAAATTTGTAAGAATTTTTTTTACTTGTATTAAAATCATTTCCTGTGACATATTTTATCTGTAATAAAGATACTACTATGATATATTATCATTAATAACTGATTTAAAATCATTGGGTATCGGTGAACTAAAATACATAAAATTATTGCTCTTAGGATGAAAAAATCCTATATCATTTGCATGCAACATATGTTTATTTATATTTTTTGATAAATTACAAGCTAAATTAATATTTTTTTT
>CP063811.1:50200-54001 GCA_022818785.1 Bacteroides sp. | reverse complement strand
TTTTTTTTTATAAATAGTATCTCCTAATATAGGATTATTTCTATAATGCATATGTAATCTTATTTGATGTGTTCTTCCTGTTATAAGATTAAATTGTACCAAGCTTATAATGTTACATTTTCTTATTACAGAATAATAAGTTTTAGACCATTTTAATTTATCATTTATATTTTTTTTTGAAAAAAACATGTTAGATTTACAATTTAATTTTCCAATATATCCATCAACATATCCTTTTTCAGGATATATATTTCCTAATATAATACCTAAATAATTTCTTATAACAGTTTTATTATAAAATTGATTTGATATATAATTAGCAGATTCAATATTTTTAGCTATAATTATTAATCCGGAAGTGTCTTTATCAATTCTATGTACTAAATAAGGTTTATTATTATTATTATTGCTTAAATAATATGATATACCATTTAATAATGTATTATCCCAGTTACCATTTGCTGGATGAACTACAATACCAGATTCTTTATTGATTATCAAAATATCGTCATCTTCATATATTATATTAATTTTAATATTTCTATTTAACACTATATTTCTTTCAGTATTTATATTATCATATAATGGTTTAATGTTAATAACATCTTTTATTCTTAAAATATAATTACATTTAACATTAGCATTATTGACAGTTATATTGTTATTTTTTATTAATTTCTGTATTATATTCCTAGATAAAAAATCATAATTGAATTGTAAAAACTTATCAATTCGTGTTTTATTGCTATTATTAAAAATAATTACATTCTTAGTATTTATCATAAATTTTATATACTAAATTATACTTTATAATTTTAACCAATACATAAATATATTATATTTAATTATGTATTAAATAAATATAATCATATAATATGTCGAAAATCAATAGTGAACAAATAAAAAAATATTATAATGATATTTTGATCAGTCATGATAAATTAAAAAATATTGTTAAATATACGCCTTTAGAATTTATTAAAAGATTATCTAATAAATATAATTCTAAAGTATATTTCAAGAGAGAAGATCAACAAATAGTGCGTTCTTATAAAATAAGAGGAGCTTATAATAATATAATTAATATAAATAAAAAAGATATATATAATGGTATTGTATGTGCCAGTGCTGGGAATCATGCACAAGGTGTAGCATATATTTGTAATATTTTAAAGATAAAAGGGCATATTTTTATGCCTAAAATCACTACTAAACAAAAAATTGATAAAGTAAAATTTTTTGGTGAAAATTTTATTGATATAAAATTAGTAGGAAATAATTATGATGATTCTTATAAATCAGCATTAGTTTTTGCTAAAAAAAATAATATTAAATTTGTACATCCATTTGATAGCATTGAAACAATAATAGGTCAAGGTACATTAGGTATTGAAATAATTAAAGATATGCCAGATGTTAATTATATTATTGTTCCTATTGGTGGGGGTGGATTATTAGCTGGTATATGTTTAGCAATTAAAAATATAAATCCTAATTGTAATATTTTAGGAATTGATCCAGCAGGAGCACCCAAAATGTTTATATCATTGAAAAAAGGAAATCCAGTTAAATTAGATAATATAGATCCATTTATAGATGGAGCAGCACTTAAACAAGTAGGTGATATACCATTTAAAATAATTTCACAATATATAAAAAAAGTTCTTCTTGTAGAAGAAGGTAAAGTATGTAATGAAATGATAGATATATATCAATATGAGGGTATTATTACAGAACCTGCAGGAGCTTTATCTGTAGCTGCTCTAGAACAAGTTAAAGATATTATAAAAGGGAAAAAAGTAGTTTGTATAATAAGTGGAGGTAATAATGATATAAAAAGATATAATGAAATTATAGATAGAAGCATGATTTTTCAAAAATTGAAATATTATTTTATTTTGAAGTATAATAATTCCATTAGCATTTTAAGACAATTAATAAATTCTTTAGATGTAATTAGTAAAAATAATTTTATACTTTTTAATATCAATAACACACAATCTTTCTTTTTAGAATTTAAATTAAATAACATTAACTATATTAAAAAAATAATTAATTGTTTTAAACAAAACAATATATCATATGAAAATATCAATAATAATTATCAAAGTATTTTGCATATAAAAAGGAATTATCTTATAAATAATAATTCTCTATATTTAGGTATAGGCCATAATTGATCATCAATAATTTTTTCTAATTCATTAATATTATCCTTTATAATTTCAAAATACTGTAATACATTACTATCATAATAAGAAGCTATTTTATGTATATTTTTAACATTATTATATTGTTCGCATTTATTTATCATGTTAATTATATTATCCTGTAAATTATTGATATAATTTGATATTTTCTTAACTAAAATTATTTGATTTTTATAATATTTTTTATTTAAATCAATCTTTTGCAATCCAATTATATTATTAATTAATTTATTTTGATATTCAATAGAAGATGGTATAATATGATTTTGTGATAAATCGTGTAATATTTTACTTTCTATTTGAATTTTTTTAACAAATATTTCTAACAAAATATCATATCTAGCTTTAATTTCTCTTTCAGTAAATATATTAATATCATTAAACATTTTAATAGATTTAGAGCTTATATATGATTTTAACATTTCTGTTGTTTTATTTGTAATTAACAAATTTCTTTTCTTAGCTTCTATCTTCCATTCAGGACTATAGCTATTACCATTAAATATGATATTTTTGGATGATTTTATATATGATTTTATAGTTTTAATAATTGCTATTTCTTTATTGTATTTTTCTTGATAAATATTATTATAAACAGTATTGTAAAACTTTTTAAACTGAATAGAGGCAATTGATGATAAAATTGTCATAGGCCGTGCACAATTTTCTGACGATCCTACAGCTCTAAATTCAAATTTATTACCTGTAAATGCAAAAGGAGATGTTCTATTTCTATCAGTATTGTCTAGACAAACACCACTAGGAATAATAGGAATATTAATATTAATGTCAGATATATTATGATATGTATCGTTAATATCAATATTATCGTTTTCTATATTATTTAACAAATTTTGTAATTTATCTCCTATAAATATTGATATAATTGATGGGGGAGCTTCATTCCCTCCTAATCTATAATGATTTCCCAATGAGGCAATTCCTGCTAATAACAAATCATAATGGTCATTTACTGCTTTGATAATACTTATAAAAAATGACAAAAACATCAAATTAGATTTAAAGTCTTTCCCAGGTTTTAATAAATTAATATTATTATCTGCAATAATAGACCAATTGTTATGTTTACCAGATCCATTAATATTATCAAAAGGTTTTTCATGCAATAAAGCTTTAAAATTGTGTTTTAAAGCAATTTTATCAATTAAATCCATTAATAATTGATTATGATCAATAGCTATATTAGTTAATTCATATATAGGGACACATTCAAATTGTCCTGGAGCAACTTCATTATGTCTTGTTTTAATAGGAATTCCTAATTTAAAAGCTTCAAATTCTAAATCAATCATAAAATTTTTAACTCTTTCATCTATAGAACCAAAATAATGATCTTCTAATTGTTGATTTTTAGCAGATTGATGACCAAACATTGTACGTCCAGTTAAGTAGATATCAGGTCTGGCATAATAAAAAGCTATATCAATCAAAAAATATTCTTGTTCTATACCTAAAACAGAATGTACATTTTTAATATTTTGATCAAATAAATTACATATTTTTAATGCATTTTCTTCTAAAGAAAGTACCGATTTGATTAATGGAGCTTTATAATCTAAAGATTCACCCA
>CP063811.1:43888-50150 GCA_022818785.1 Bacteroides sp. | reverse complement strand
AAAAAAAATGGTTGGAATACATAATATAGATGTTTTGGAAAACAAATTCTGAATTATAAATGCTGGAGAGGTAGGGTCCCAAATAGTATATCCTTTAGCTTCAAATGTTGTTCTCAAACCTCCATTAGGTAAACTTGAAGCATCAGGTTCTTGTTGTATTAATTCATTTACATTAAATTTTTCTATGCCTTTATTTTCATTATATTTTTTTTCAAAAAATGAATCATGTTTTTCAGAAGTATTTCCAGTAAGTGGCTGAAACCAGTGTGTATAATGAGTAGCTCCATTTTCTATTGCCCATTTTTTCATAGCATAAGCTATTTTTTCTATTATATTTTTGCTTATTTTTTTTTTATTATTAATACATTCTTGAAAATTTTCAAAAATATTTTTAGATAAATATTGCTTTAAAACATCATTATGAAATACATTTTTGCCGAAAATATTGGATATTTTATCATCTTTAATATCAATATCAACAGATTTTCTATTTATTATATGATTAAAAATTTGAAAGCGCAATGATTTCATTTTTATTTTTAAAATTTAAAATTTAAGTAAATTACTTTATATATAAAGTAAAACAATAATATATATTTTTTTAACAAAAAATATAAAACATTTTTATAAAAGACAATGATTAAATTTCAATTAATTATACTAGGCAATAATGCAGCAACTCCATTATTAAATCGCAATACCAGTTCTCAAATATTAAATATAAATGATAATCTATTTTTAATAGATTGTGGAGAAGGAACACAAGTGCAACTTATGAAATATAGCATAAAAATTAATAAGATTAAATGCATATTTATTAGTCATTTACATGGAGATCATTATTTTGGGCTTATGGGATTACTATGTGGATTCAATCTTAATAATAGAGTAAATCCATTAATAATATATGGGCCTGATGAATTAGATACAATTATCAGTTTTAATTTTAAATGTTCTGGTACTAAATTGAAATATCAATTGATATTTTATAAATTGAATAATTTTAATAACATTTTATTTCGAAATGATGATGTTACAATAAGTAAAATAGCATTAAAACATAATATACCATGTAATGGCTTCTTATTTAAAGAAAATATTTTATACAAAAATATACGAAAAGATAAGATTAAACAATATAATATGACTATAAATGAAATTAAAGAGGTAAAAAAAGGTAATTGTTTGATAAAAAATAACAATTTGATTTCTAATGAAGAATTAACATTTTCAAATCATACTAATAGATCATATGCATATTGTACAGATACATTGCCTGATGAATCTATTATTGATAAAATATATGGAATAAATACTCTTTATCATGAAACAACTTTTATGCATAATATGAAAAATAGGGCATTTAAAACTTATCATACTACTACGATTCAAGCAGGGTTAATAGCTAAAAAATCAAATGTAGGTAAACTTATCATAGGTCATTTTTCATCAAGATATCATAATCTTAATTATTTGCTAAAAGAATGCCAAGAAATTTTTAAAAATACTTATTTAGGTATAGAAGGACATATATTCACCATTTAATATGGAAAATATCTTTCTTCAAAGAAATTTACTTTTATTTTATATTTTTTACTATGATAAAGTAAACATGTATAATTATTTAAATGTATTATCTTGGTTAATTTTTTTCTTAAATACATAGCATATGTTTTATCAAAATCATAACTAGTTTTAAATTTAATATCTATATGTTCTGGTATAGCTATAATATCACCTCCGAACATATAATTTATATTATAATTATTTAAAGTAAATATTTGATGATATTTTGTATGTCCACCTGTTATATAATAATTTATAATATTGTCTATTACTCCATTACCATTTAAAAATATTGTTTTTTTATGATTATATAAAAATTGTAACATATCACTATATAAACTATTTTTATAAAAATCTATAAAATATTCTATTTCTTTTTTTTGTACATAAATCATTGAATTAGGGAAATTGAACTCGTATTTATTATTGTGATTTTTTCTAAATAACCCTCCAAAATGATCAGGATGTAGATGAGTAATTAATATTTTTGATATATCATTATGTTTATACCCATATTTTTCAATATTATTTAATATTGTATTATTTTTATAATCATTATCAATAAAACCTAATCCTGTATCTATAAGATAAGTAAAGTTTTTTATATTCAATAAAAATGGTTGTACAGTAATATTATAATTATTTTTTATATTTAAAGGAACTGATTTTTTTAAAAATTTATATGATCCTTCATTCAGAGCAATTAATTTCAACAATTAAATATTTAAGAAATTTTAATTTAAATATAATTTAATTATAATGAGAAAAAAATTTTTTTTATTCGACTCAACAATAATATTATATAGATATTATCATGCATTTGTAAAACAATTTACTACACATGATAAATTAAACGATGCTATAATAATAGGATTTATTAATACAATTATCAATATCATATATAAAAACCATCCTACACACATAGCTTTAATATTTGATACAAATAAAAACAATATTAGAAATAAAATCTTTAATTCTTATAAGAAAAATAGAAAAAGTACACCTATTAATATAATTGAATCACTGCCTATTATATATAAAATAATAGATGAATTTAATATTAATAAGTTTACTATTGATAATTATGAAGCAGATGATGTTATAGGTTCTTTAGTAAATAAAATTGCAAATATTCAATTTCATGATGTTTATATAGTTACTAATGATAAAGATTTAGATCAGTTATCCTCTCATAATGTTTTTTTATATAAACTAAATTCTACAATTAATAATCATGATACAATACTAAAAAAATGGAATATAAAAAATACTCAACAAATAACTGATATATTAGGTCTTTCAGGAGATGCATCTGATAATATTCCAGGTATTCGAGGAATAGGTATTAAAACAGCTCAAAAAATAATTCAAAGATATGAATCAATAGAAAATATGTTTTTAAATATTAATAGTTTGGAAACTAAAATATATCAAAAAGTAATAAATAATAAATCAATAGCATTATTATCTAAAAAGTTAGCCACTATTATAACAGATATTAACATAGATATCAATATAGAAAAATTAAAAATAGTAAAACCTAATATTAATAATATAAAATTACTTTTAAGTGAAAAAAACTATAATAAATTGGTTAAAAGTATAGAAAAATATAATTACATATATAGTAAAAATATTAAACAAGAGAAATTAGTTTATTGATTTTATTTTTATCTATAGATGATCTTCCTACCATAACTCCATCTATATCTTTCTCTTGTAAAATAAATGGTGTGTTTTCAACGTTACAATTTCCACCATATATAACTTTTACATTATCCATATTAATATGGTTGAATATACTAAAGATAGTTTTTTTTATGAAAATATGCATATTTTGTATTTCAGCGTATGGTATTTTAATATTGGAATTTATAGCCCATACAGGTTCATAGGCAATTATTATCTTTTTCATTAAATATTTATCAATATTTAGTAAAAAATATTCAATTTGTGATTTGATATAATTATAATGAATATTTTTTCTTCTTAAGAAATCATTTTCACCAATACACAATATTGGGGTTAAATTATTTTTTAGAGATAAATGTAATTTTTGCAAAACAATATCATCACTTTCATTAAAAATATTTTTTCTTTCTGAATGTCCTATAATTACATATTTAGTATTAATAGCAGAGAGCATTTTTGCTGATATTTCGCCAGTATAAGCACCTATTTCTTTATGAGAACAATTTTGAGCAGCAAAACTAATTTTATATATAGAAAATTTATCAATTAAGCTTAATAAATCTATATAAGAACATGCTATGATAATATTTTTATTTGTTAAGCAATTATTATCTATTATACTTTGAACTAAATCATATACTTTATTATATGTTAAATTCATTTTTAAATTTCCTACTAAAATTTTATTATTCATCATATAAATAAAAATTATTATTTTATTGCTTCAATGCCAGGTAATGTTTCTTTAGTAATATAATCTAATAAAGCTCCTCCACCTGAGGAAACATAACTCATTTGATCAAAAAAACCAGTTTTTTTAACACAAAACGCAGTATCTCCTCCACCTATTAAAGAATATAAATTATTATATGATGTGTTAAATGCTATATTACGAGTTATCATATAACTACCATGATGAAAATTATCAAATTCAAAATGACCTAAAGGACCATTCCAAATAATAGATTTAGAAAATGATATAATATTATTAAAATTTTGAATGGTTTTATACCCAATATCTAAACCATACCAATTATCAGGTATACTATCTATATTAACATTTTTGTATGTGCAATTGTTACATATTTTGTTTGCAATTTTTATATCTAAAGGCAAATATATTTTAATATTTGATTTTTCAGCATAATTTAATATTTCTAAGGCTTTTTTTACGTAATTTTTCTCATATAATGAGTTGCCTATATTATAATTAAAAGCTTTAATAAAAGTAAATGCCATGGCTCCCCCAATAATAATATTATCAACTTTAGATAATAATTTTTCAATAAAATTAATTTTATCAGATATTTTAGCTCCTCCAATAATTGCTGTGAAAGGTTTTTGACTATTTTGCAATACATTATTTATATGTTTAATTTCATTTAGAAAGGCATATCCTAACATTCTATTTTTATTATTAAACATTTGAGGTAAATTGATAATGGAAGCACTTTCTCTATGAGAAACACTAAAAGCATCATTTATATATACATCGCCATAAGAATGTAATTTTTTAGCAAATTCGATATTATTCTCCATTTCATTATCATAAAATCTTAAATTTTCTAATATTAATATTTCTCCATTAGATAAATTTTTAGCACATGACAATGCTTCTTTACTCATACAATCGTTTACAAAATATATATTATTATATTTTAGTATACTACTTATATAATTATATATATGAATTAAAGAATATTTATATTCATATCCTCCTTTAGGTCTTCCTAAATGACTTATTATAATCACAGAACCATTAGAATCAGTAATTTTTTTTATAGTATTAATAATTCTAATTATTTTTAAATTATCAATTATTTTATAATTACTATCAATAGGAACATTAAAATCAGTTCTTAGTATAACTTTTTTGTTTTCAAAATTATAATTATTAATCATTTTGATATAAAAAATTATATTAATTATTTGTTAACTCTTTTATAATAATACTATTTTTATATGCAATATTATTTTTTAAATATGATTTATAATTATTTTTACCATATATATTAGTAATTAATTTAATTTTATCTAAAGCTTGTTTTTTGATAAAAATATTTTTTAATTTTTTTCTTTTTAATCTAGTATATGACATGTCTAATAAAATAATTAATTGAAGGCGCCAAGCGGAATCGAACCGCTATTAAAGGTTTTGCAGACCCTTGCCTAACCAATCGGCCATAGCGCCAATTATTTGATTAATATTAAATTTACATAAAATAAAATTTACATAAAATAAAATTATCAGTATATATCTATATTCTATTTGCTAATTCATCTTTAAATATTATACTACATATAATTGAAGTTGCATTTCCAATATTTAAAGAATTGCAATTTCCTATTTTAGGTATAGTAATAGGATTTGTAATATATTTTTGTATGTGAATATCAATACCTTTAGATTCATTTCCTAATAAAATAAATCCCCTTTTAAAAAATTTTTGTTTATAAATATTGTATTTGCTATCAACTAATGCACCATAAACAGGTATATCTAAGTTATCTTTCATAAGATTATCAATGTTTATTTTTATTATTTTAGTTTTAAAAAAAGATCCCATAGTTGTTTGAATTAATTTTGTGTTGAATATATCTACACTATTCTTATTTGATATAAGAATGTATTTTATATTGAACCAATTAGCTATTCTTATAATAGATCCAACATTGGTAGGATTTTGTACAGAATTAAGTATAAATATCCAATTATATTTTGCTATATCATATATATTCTTATCGCTTATTTGATATTTAAAATCATCAATATATAAAATAGCCATTATACCTTCTGGATTAACAAAACAACTAATTTTTTTAAAAATTGAATCATCAATTATATATAATGTAGTTTTTTCAGGATAAATAATCTTTTTTTTTTAAAAAAATATTTTGTCATATATAAAGAATGTATTCTAACATTACTTTGTATTAATTCATTAATAGATTTAACTCCTTCTACAATAAATAAACCATATTTATATCTTTTAGATTTTTTTTT
>CP063811.1:39784-43838 GCA_022818785.1 Bacteroides sp. | reverse complement strand
AAAAATCTTTTGAAAATTGTAAATATATCAGAATAATTTTTATTAGATAATAAATAAAATATAAATAATATAAATAATATAAATATCATTGATTTTCGTATTATAAATAACAAAATAATTAATACTGTAATTATGAATATTAACATATAATTGTTTATGTGTATAAATTTATATGAATTTATACTATTTATTTTAAGTTTATAATAAATTTTATGAATATTAAATTCATAATTCTTAATAGATATTAAAGAACCTGTAAAATTTTTTGGAAAAAAAGATTTATTTTCATTAAATAAAAATAAATAATTAAATCCATTAACATTAAATATTAATTTTTTATTATGAAAACTATTATCGTTCAAAAATAGTATAATTTCATTATTATAATTTATATCAATTTTAAAATCATAATTTAAATTATTACCTAACGAAAAAACAGAAATTAATGATATATATATAATATTTAAAAACATATAATTAAATTAATAATTATTCATTATTTTTATTTTCATTTAATTTATCATTTTTAGATTCTTTTATAATATTATGATTATATCTTCTTTTATATGAAGAAGATATCATATTTTGTATAGTAAATTTTATTGTATCTATTATACTTTCTATACGTATCAACTTTATATTCTTCTTTAGAAGATCTTTGTTAATATTATATATATTATTTTCTATTTTATTTGCAGATATACTAACAATTTTTTCTAAATTATTAATTTTGTGATCCAAATAATCTATTTTTTTATTTATGAAATTATATTTAGAATTATTATTAATAATTAAAATTATTATTAATATAATAATCGATGTTACTTGAAATGATATGTATATTAGCATTATTTAATTTTATTGTTAATTTAATAAAAAATATGAACATTATATTAATTCATATTTATGATTTTCTTTATTTCATGTAAATCTTTAAATATATAACTTTTTTTTGTATTTAAATCTTTTAAGTTGATAACTTTCTTTTCCATTTCTATTAATCCTATAAAAAATATATATCTAATATTTTTATTATTTGCATAAATAATAGATTTTTTTACAATTTTATTATTATTTTGATCTCCTTGATACATTTCAATACTCCAATTTATATCCATTATCTTATTAAAGATATATAGCGTATATTCTAATGATTTAGAATGTAAATTCACAATTAAAAAATCAGGTTTAAAATTATAATCATAATATTTTAATATCTGATTTTTTTTCATGAAATTATATATTCTTTCAATTCCAAATGATATTCCAACACAAGGAACTTTTTTATTATATATTGATTGAAATAACATGTCATATCGTCCACCTCCACCTATACTTATTGAATCATAATTATTAATTTTTACTTCGAAAATTAATCCTGTATAATAATTTAATCCTCTTGATAATTTAATGTTAAACATTATTTTCTTTAAATCAAAAAATGATGATTTTAAATATTTATACAAATCATCAATCATAACAATAGATTTTAAATCAATATTATTTTTTATAAAATCACATTTTAATGTGTGCAATATTTCATTACTATCAGAAATTGTAATATATTTTAATATAGAATTTATAGAATTTCTGGATATATTATATTTTTGTAAATTTTTGACAAAATTTTTCATGCCAATTTTATCAATTTTGTCAATTTCTATACAAATTTCTTTAAATAAAACTTCACATTTTGATATTAACAATATATTGTATATTATTTCACGATGATTTATTGATATGGTAAAATTATTAATATTTAATTTTATTAAAGATTTATAATAAATAGATAATATTTCTATTTCATTGGCAATAGTATTAGAACCTAGTATATCAATATCACACTGATAAAATTCTCTGTATCTATCTTTTTGTGGATTATCTGCTCGCCATACTTTTTGTATTTGATAACTTTTAAATGGAAATGATATATTATGATCATTAATATATCTCATTAAAGGCAATGTTAAATCATACCTTAATCCTTTATTACATATTTCTTTTAATACTTTCTTATTAAAAGAATTCAAATTACCAGAATTAAATATTTTAAATAACAATTTATTATCATTATTCTTTAGTAAGAAATCTAAGTTTTCTATTATAGGTGTTTCTATGTAATTATATCCATATTTGACAAATATAGACTCTAAAATATTAAATATATATTTTCTGGATTTTAACATTAATGGATCAAAACTCCTTATACCTTTAGGTAATGGATATCTCAGCATATTGATTATATAAATAATAATTTTATAACAAAAAGATATAATACAAAATACAAATAATGATATAGGAGTAATAGGATTCGAACCTATGACCTTCTGTTTGTAAGACAGATGCTCTAAACCAACTGAGCTATACTCCTTTATGATTCACAAGTTATTAATATTGCAATTATATGTCTAATTTAATATATCAATTGATAATATACAAACAATATTATATATTCATATAAAACAAATATACGTATGAAAATTAAAGATGTATTAAATTATTTAAATGATTTATGTCCTTTTAAAATACAAGATAAATATGATAATTCAGGATTAATAATTGGAAATATTAACGATGAAGTCAAAAAAGTTTTGGTTAGTTTGGATTGTACAGATGAAGTAGTAAATGAAGCAAAATATTTTAATTCAAATTTAATAATTTCTCATCATCCTGTTAATATCAGTAATATTAAAACATTAAAAGATAATTTATTTTTTGAAAAAACTATTATCAAAGCAATAAAAAATAATATATCAATAATTGCTGTTCATACTAACATTGATTTTGTATATAATGGTGTTAATAATCTTATATGTAATAATCTTAATATTATTAATAAAAGAATATTAAAACCACATGATAATGTTTTAATAAAAATAGTTATCTTCACTTCTAAATATTGTAAATATATTATTAAAAATTTTATTGATAAAAACATAGATTCAAATTTTATAGACTATAAAGAATATAAATATGATGATTTTAATAAAATGAAAAATTATAATCAAAATTTTTGTTTTTTAAAAAAAAAAATATTGTGTATGATTCTTTAAATATCAAACTAGAAATTATATTATCAAAATATTTTTCATATAAAATATTTAATTTAATTGATAATCTAATTAAAGATTATGACATTTTATATGAAATATATCCATTACTAAATAATCAATATCATATAGGTATGGGAATGATAGGTGATTTAAAATTCAATTTAGATGTAATTTCATTTTTAAAACTTATCAAATATAAAATGAATATTAAGTGTTTAAGACATACAAAATTTTTAAAAACAAATATTAGTTCAGTTGCTTTATGTGGAGGAAGAGGCATATCCTTAATAGATAAAGCAATTGATTTACAAGCTGATGTATTTATTACTTCCGATATTAAATATCATGAATTTTTTAATGCAAACAACCAAATTATGTTAGTAGATATTGGACACTATGAAAGTGAACAATATATAGTACAATTTTTAACACAATCAATTAATAAAAAATTTAATAATAATTTAGCAATAAACAGTCAAATTAATACAAATCCTATAAAATATTTTTAATTGTGAACAATATAACTATAAAACAAAAACTTAAATCTTTACATAGATTACAAATTATACACTCTAAAATAGATAAAATTAATATTATAGCTGGAGAATTACCTAATGAAATAATTGTACTGAAAAACGAGTTAAATGATATAAATAATAAGATAAAAAATATTAATCTTGAAAATGAAGTTTTAAAAGAAAAAATTAATAATTGTTTAAATAAAAAAAATGAATTGAAATCATTATTAGCAGAATATGATTATAAAATTAAAAATGTTGTAGATGATAATGAATTCAATGAATTATCTAAATTAATAGATATTAATACATTAGATATTCAAATTAGCGATAAAAGAGTATATGAATATAAATCTCATTTAATTAAAAATGATGCACAAATTGAAAAATATAATCATACATATAAAATAAAATGCAGTGAAATTACCGAAAAACAATCTAAATTAGATGAAATCAATAAAGATACTTTTAAAGAAAAAAAAA
>CP063811.1:22599-39734 GCA_022818785.1 Bacteroides sp. | reverse complement strand
AAAAAAAAATTTAAAAGATATATCTTTATTGCAAGAAAAAAATATTAATATTTCACTTCTTAAGATATATAATAAATTAAGATCAAATCACAAAAATGGACTTGCTATAGTAACTGTAGATAGAGAATCTTGTAATGGATGTTTTAATAAAATAACTCCTCAAAAACAATTAGATATAAAGCAATATAAACAATATATATTTTGTGAACATTGTGGTAGAATATTAATAGATTGTCAAATTGATAAATAAAATATTTTATTTATTCAAATTTACACATGATTCTCTAAATATTTCACTATATGTAGGATGCGGGAAGCACATATATTTTATATCTTCTGATGAAGCTGAAAAAGTCATCGCAGATATTGCACTAGAAATTATATCAGATGCATTAGGTCCTATTATTTGAACTCCTAATATTTCATCTGTTTGATAATCACTTAATACTTTTAACTGTCCATTAGTTTCATTACTAGCATTAGCTTTTCCATTATGAGCAAATAAAGAAATAGATTTTCTATAATTATGATTTTGATATTTTAATTCTTTTTCACTAATTCCAATTATAGCTATTTCAGGCCATGTATAAACTATATTAGGAATATTTTTATAATCAAAAAATGGTTTATTTCCATGAATAATTTCTGCTACAAGAGTTCCTTCCATTTCAGATTTATGAGCTAACATATTACCTCCTATAACATCACCTATAGCATATATACCTTTTACATTAGTTTCATAGTTTTTATTTACTTTAATAAAATTATTATCCAATTTTAAGTTTATATTTTCTATTTGTAAATTTTTAATATATGGAGAACGACCAATAGCGATTATACAATAATCAGCATTAATAATTATTCTTTGATTTTTATCATTGCAAATAACAATTTCTACATGATTTCCCTTGCTAACTGCTTTTTCAATATTACATTTAAATATAAATTTTATATCAAGATTTTTAATTAATATTGATTGCATGATATTAGAAATATCATTATCTATAGATGGTAATATATTATCAAAATATTCTATGATAGTTACTTTAGATCCTAGTCTTGCATATATAGAGGCTAGTTCAATACCAATTGCCCCACCACCTATAATAACAATATCTTTATATATTTGTTTTATATTTAAAGCTTCTGCTGAAGTTACTATTAGTTTTTTATCTATATTAACAGAAGGAATATATCTAGGTTTAGATCCTGTTGCAATTATTGTATTTTTAGAAATTATTTTTGTATTGCTATATGTATCTTTGTTAATTTTTAATGTCTTATCATCAATAAATGAACCTATTCCATTATAAATATCTATATTATGTTTTTTTAATAAAAAATTAATTCCATTAGACATTTTTTGAATTAATTTATTTTTATTATAATCCATTGTAGATAAATCTATAAAAGTATTATCAGATTTTATCCCATATGGGTTAGACTCATTAATTATTTTATAATAAAATTTAGATCCTTCTAGTAAATATTTAGAAGGAATACATCCCACATTTAAACATGTTCCACCATAAGATTTATATTTTTCAATAATAGCAGTTTTAAATCCTAATTGAGCAGATCTAATAGCTGCTATGTATCCTCCAGGACCTGAACCTATTACTGTTATATCATAATGTTTTTCCATATTTTATTTTTTTTTTAAAAGAAATTAAAGTATTATATAACAAACCTATAATAGTCATAGGTCCTACTCCTCCAGGTACTGGGCTTATGTAAGATGATTTTTCTTTAACGTCATTAAAGTCTACATCTCCTATTACTTTATAAGTATTTGTTTTTTTACAAAAAATTTTATTGATACCAACATCTATAATAATAGCATTTTTTTTTATCATATTAGCCTTTAAAAAATAAGGTATTCCCACGGCAATAATTATTACATCTGCTATTCGAGTATATGTTTCAATATTTTGTGTATAACTATGTACTAATGTTACAGTAGCATTGCCAAAATTATCATTATTACTAGATAAAAGCATACTGAGAGGCTTACCTACTATATTGCTTCTACCAATAATTACACAGTGTTTATTCTTTATTGTAATATTAAAATACTCTAATAATAATAAAATACCTTTAGGGGTAGCCGAAATATATGATTCTATACCTAAGGCCATTTTTCCTAAATTTTCTGGATGAAATCCATCTACATCTTTATTAGGATCAATACTTAATATTATATTATTAGTATTAATACTATTAGGTAATGGCATTTGTACTAGTATGCCATCTATATTTTTATTTAAATTTATTTTTTTTATAGTATTAATTAACAATTTTTCACTTATATCATTATTATAATGAATAAAATGTGTTTTAAATCCTATTTTACTACATATACTATTTTTTTTATTGACATATAATTTACTAGAATAATTATTGCCAACTAATATAGTACATAGGCAAGGAGATTCATTTATGTTTTTTTTTATTAAATCAGTTTCATATTGAATTTTTTCTATAAAAAAATCAAATGCTTTTTTTCCATCTAATAAAATCATATTTTATTTTATTTTTATAATAGAAATAAATGCATTATTAGGTATTTCAATATTTCCTAATTTTTGCATAATTTTTTTCCCTTTTTTTTGTTTACTCAATAATTTCTTTTTTCTAGATATATCTCCACCATAACATTTAGATGTGACATCTTTTCTAACTGATTTAACAGTTTCTCTTGCTATTACTTTATTATTTATTACTGCTTGTATTTTAATTTCAAATTGTTTTTTAGGCAAAATATCTTTTAATTTTTTACATATATTTTTACCTATGATATATGCTTTTTCTGAATGAACTAATGATACTAAAGCATCTATACTTTTATCATTTAATTTAATATCTATTTTAGATAAATTAGATTTCTTATACCCATTATTATAATAATTAAAAGTAGAATATCCTTTTGTAACGCTTTTAAGTTTATCATAAAAATCAAAAACAACTTCTGATAATGGAATTTCAATTAAAATTTCAATATTTTCATTATCTATATGTTTTTGATTTAGCATTATACCTCTCTTATCAAGAGATAAATTTAAAACTTTTCCTATAAATTCATATTTAGTGATAATAGATACCATTACAAATGGTTCTTCAATATATTTATATTGTGTTGGTATATCACTTGGATTATTTATAATATTTTTTTTACCAAATTTATCATATACAAAATATGATACACTAGGCATAGTCATCATTACATTTATATTAAATTCTCGTATCAATCTTTCTCTAATAATATCCATATGTAACATTCCTAAAAATCCACATCTTAAGCCTAACCCCAACATATTAGAAAATTCTGGTTTATACTCTATAGAAGCATCATTTAATTTTAATTTATCCATTATAGTTTTAAAATAACTATAATCTTTATTATTTATAGGATATACTCCTGCATAAACTGTAGGATTATTTTCAATAATTGATATATTAGGCGTATAATTGCTAGTACTATTAATTATTAAATCTCCAATTTTTATAATATTAGGATTTTTAATTCCTGTAACGATATATCCAACATTTCCTGTTTCAATACTATTTTTCGCATATCTTTTTATTTTTAAAATACCTACTTCTTCAGAAGTAAAGTGATATTTATTACTGTTTAATTTAAGTTTATCTCCTTTGCAAACATATCCTTGTAATATTTTGCAATAAACAATAATACCTTTATATATATCATAAAAAGAATCAAAAATAACAGCTTTTAAAGTTTCATTATTATTACCATTAGGAGAAGGAATATTTTGTATGATAGATTGAAGTATCAAATTTATTCCTAACCCTGTTTTTCCACTAGCTAATATAATATCTTTTTTATCGCATTTTAATAAAAATTCTAATTTAGAAATGATATCATGATAAGATGATTTAACAATATCAATTTTGTTTAAAATAGGAATTATTTTTAAATTTTGATTAATTGCTAATCTTAAATTAGCAATTGTTTGAGCTTGAATACCTTGTGTTGCATCTACAACCAATAAAGCTCCTTCACATACATTAATTGATCTTAAAACTTCATATGAAAAATCTACATGTCCAGGAGTATCAATTAAATTTAATATATACTGATCACCTTTGAATTGATAATTCATCTGTATAGCATGACTTTTTATTGTAATACCCTTTTCCCTTTCTAAATCCATATTATCTAATACTTGATTTTGAATTATATTTTTTTTTAAAGTATTGGTTTCCTGTATTAATTTATCAGCTATTGTGCTTTTACCATGATCTATATGAGCTATAATACAAAAATTACGTATATTTTTCATATAATAATTATTATTTTTTTTACAAAATATCTTAAAGATCCATACTATAATTTAAAAAAATGATGAATTGCTAGATATTAATCTACCATTAAAATCAAAATAAAGATACTGTTTTTGTCCAAATCTTTTATTAATAATAATATTATATATTGTAATATATGTTCTTTTTATAATAATAATTTTATTAATAGGATATTTCCAATATTGACTTTTATCAAATCCCGATACGACTTCTATAGGCAACTGATTATATTTAATATAATAAATATTTTCTATACAATAGCCTTTATTAGAATAAATACTATAAGCAATTTCGTTATCATAGCAATAAATAGCTTTATAATAAAAAAAATATTTTTTTAAGTAATATTCTGTTATCATATTATTTTTATTTATTATATCTTTTTTTATTTTAAATTCTATAGAATTAGCTAATACGTTTTGATTAGTTAACATAACTAATAAAAATATAAACATGATGTTTTTTTTATATGATGAAAACATATCGAATTATATAATTAATATAGAAATATTTAAATATCAGTATTTTTTTACCATTTAAAAAATAAATAAATGATTCAATTTACACATTTACATTTACACACACAGTATTCTCTTTTAGATGGAGCTGCTAATATTAGTGAATTAGCAATAAAAGCGAAAAAAGATAATATGAATGCTATTGCAATAACAGATCATGGTAATATGTTTGGATCATTTCAATTTGTCAATGAATTAAATAAATACAATATAAAACCAATAGTAGGTTGTGAATTTTATCTAGTAAAAGATAGAATGATAAAAAATTTTGACAAATTTAATCCTGATAAAAGATTTCACCAATTATTATTAGCTAAAAATATTACAGGTTATAATAATTTGGTGAAATTATGTTCATTAGGTTATATAGATGGTTTATATAACAAATGGCCTAGAATAGATAAATACCTTGTACAACAATATCATAAAGGATTAATTGCTACTACATGTTGTATGAATTCAGAAATATCTAGAAATATATTAGATGATAATCTATTAGAAGCTGAAGAAATATTTAAATGGTGGTTGAATATCTTTGAAAAAGATTATTATATAGAACTTCAAAGACATAATATAAAAGGTCAAGATAAAATAAACAATGTATTATTAATATGGGCAAAAAAATATAAAGTTAAAATAATAGCATCAAATGATGTTCATTATGTAGATAAATCTGATCATGATGCTCATGATAGCCTTTTATGTATTAATACAGGATCATTAAAAAAAACTCCTATAGGAAGAGGCAAACATTACAGATTTGGATTTCCTAATAATGAATTTTATTTCAAAACTTTAAAAGAAATGTCGCTATTGTTTAGCGATATTCCAGAAGCATTAGATAATACACAAGAAATTGTAGATAAAGTTGATAAATATAATTTAAAAAGAAATATAACATTACCTGATTTCTCTTATCCTAAGAAATTTAAAAATGTTGATGATTATCTAAGACATATAACTTATTTAGGTGCCAAAAATAGATATTCTTTTATATCAAATGAAATAATTGATAAAATCAATTTTGAACTTACTACTATTAAACAAATGGGATTTTCAAGCTATTTTTTAATTGTATATGATTGTATTAATGCAAGTAAAAAAATGGGAGTTATGGTAGGCCCTGGCAGAGGGTCAGCTGCTGGTAGTATAGTATCCTATTGTATAGGAATTACTAATATAGATCCTATAAAATATAATTTATTATTTGAACGTTTTTTAAATCCTAATAGGACTAGTATGCCTGATATTGATATTGATTTTGATAATGAAGGAAGGCAAAAAGTTATTGATTATGTAGTTAATAAATATGGATATTATCAAGTAGCACATATAATAACATATGGATCAATGGCTGCAAAAATGTCTATTAAAGATGTTGCTAGAGTATTAGAGTTACCTATTGACATTTCAAATCGTCTTAGTAAATTAATTCCTGATAAATCAATTACATTAAAAAATATTTTAAAATCAAATGAAACCGAATTTAAAAAGATAGGATATTCTTATGAAGAAATAAATAATCTCAATAATATTAAAAAAATTTACAATTCTAATACATTGTCTGCATCAGTTATTAAACATGCTTCTTTATTAGAAGGATCTGTAAGAAACACCGGTATACATGCTGCAGGTATAATAATTGCTCCTAAAAATATAACTGAATACATACCTGTTTGTAAATCAAAAGAATCTAAATATTTAATTACTCAGTATGACGGAAAAGTAATAGAAGAAGCAGGACTTTTAAAAATGGATTTTTTAGGATTAAAAACCTTATCTATTATTAGAGAAACAATCAAAATGATTAAGGAAGATCATCAATATAAAGATTTTGATATATACAATATTCCATTAAATGATTATAAAACTTTTCTTTTATTTCAAAATGGTAAAACCAATGGTATATTTCAATTCGAAAGTTTGGGTATGCAGAAATATTTAAAACAATTAAAACCTGATAAAATTGATGATTTAATTGCTATGAATGCTTTATACAGACCTGGTCCTATGGAATATATTCCTAATTTCATTAGACGTAAACATGGAAAAGAAAAAATCCAATATTATTTTCCTGAAATGAAAAATTATCTATCAGATACATACGGAATTATTATATATCAAGAACAAGTTATGAAAATATCACAAGATATAGCAGGATTTACTAAGTATGAAGCAGATCATTTGAGAAAAGTAATGGGCAAAAAATTAAAAAAAGATTTATCAAATATTTATGATAAATATATAAAGGGATGTAAACAATATAACAGAGATATTAAGATATGTAAGAAAATATGGAATGATTTAGAATCATTTGCTTCTTATGCTTTTAATAAATCACATTCTACTTGTTATGCAATATTAGCGTATCAAACGGCTTATTTAAAAAGTCATTTTGGGCCATATTTTATGGCTTCAGTTTTAAATGTACAAATAAATATAGACAAAATATCTTTTATAATTAAAGAATGTATTAGTAATAATATTCATGTATTAGGTCCTGATATTAATGATAGCCAATATAAATTTTCTGTTAATAAAGACAAAAAAATAAGATTTGGATTAATTGCAATAAAAGGATTAGGCATTAAAGCTGTAGAAAATATTTTAGAAGAAAGAAAACAAAATGGGGCATATAAATCAATTTTTGATTTTGCAAAAAGAACTCAAAATAGAATAGTGAACAAAACATCTTATGAAAGTTTAGTATACAGTGGTGCTTTTGATTGTTTTGGTAATTTGAGTAGAGAGGTTTTTTTTACAAAAAAGAATGATAATAGCTTTATAGAATTATTAATTAAATTATCTAGTTATTATCAATCTATTAAACAAAATAAACAAAAATTATTATTTGATAATAATGCAGATAATAATGATGTTCAATATTTTAAAATTCCTAAATTTATACCATGGGCATTGTCAACAAAATTAAAATATGAAAAAGATACTATAGGTGTATATATTTCCGAAAATCCTTTAAATAAATATAAAGCAGTTATGGATTATATTTGCAATACATCAATAGAAAATTCAAATTTATTTCAAGCAAATACAAAAATAACTTGTTATGGAATAGTAAATAATATAATTTTTTCAAACAATAAATATAAATATTGTAAGTTCAATCTAGAATATTATTACAGCAATATTATATTAATTTTATATGGAGATAAAATAAACAAATATAAAAATCTAATTAAAGAAAATAATATTATTTATATAGAATTATATATAAAAACCAATAATAATGGTAATAAATTCTATAATATTGTTAATATTTATAGTATTACATATATATTACGGGATTTTATTAAATCCATTATTATCAAAAATAATAACGCTATAATACAAACATACATATCAAATGATAAAAAAGATATACCGCTTTATATCAAAAATGATTTAAAATTTGTAAAAAAAAGTATATCTTTTAACAATTTGTTATTATTATTGTATTCTAGTAAAATACAATATTGTATAGAATTAAACAGTAAAGTTTTATTAAATTTTTATAAAAAAAAATAATATTATGATTATTACAGTTACAAACGAAAATTTTGAATCTACTATTATGAAATCAAGTAAATTATGTATATTAGATTTCTGGGCGGAATGGTGCAATCCCTGCAAAGCATTATCTCCTATAATAGATAATATATATAAAAGATATAAAGATAGTATTGTGCTAGGCAAAGTAAATGTTGATAATAATGATATATTATCAGAAAGATATTCAATACAAAGTATACCTACAATTTTATTTATTAAAAATAATAAAGTAATTGATAAGGAAATTGGATTAGTTTCTGAAGATATCTTAATAAATAAAATTGATCAATATTTATTATAATTATCATATAATTTATGATAAAAAAAATATTAGAAAAAGAAATTCTTTTTAAAAAAAGAATTAAAGAAATAGAAAAGGAATTATTAAATTTTCATGATTTCAATAATATTAACAAATATAAAGATCTTAATAAGGAACATAAGTATATTTCTACTATATTAATTGAATTCGATTCTTACAAAGAAATATTAAATTCAATCAATAGTAATAATGATATTCTTAAAATAGAATCTGATAAAGAGATATTAAATATGGTACATGAGGAAATCAAAAATCTTTATAATTTAAAAAAAAATCAAGAAGCAACAATATATAAATATTTAATTCCTAATGATGTGAATGATAGCAAAAATGTGATCTTAGAAATAAGATCTGGCACAGGAGGTGATGAAGCTGCTCTTTTTGCAGGTGTTTTATATCGTGCATATATAAAATATGCAGAAATTAATAAATGGAAGGTTGAGGTATTAAATAAAACTGAAGGAACTCAGGGAGGATATAAAGAAATTATTGTAAATATATCAGGCAATGAAGTTTATCAAAATTTAAAATTTGAATCTGGAGTTCATAGAGTCCAGAGAGTTCCTACAACAGATACTCAAGGAAGAATTCACACTTCTGCTGCATCTATTGCAGTTTTACCAGAACCTGAAAATATAGATGTAAAAATAAAAGATTCAGACCTTAGAAAAGATACATTTTGTTCTTCTGGTCCTGGAGGACAATCAGTTAATACAACATATTCTGCAATAAGATTAGTACATATACCAACCGGTATAACAGTACAATGTCAAGATGAAAAATCACAAATAAAAAATTATGATAAAGCCTTAAAGGTTTTAAAAGCTAGGATATATGAAAAACAAATAAAAGAGCAAAAATTACAAATATCTTCTGCTAGAAAAAATATGATACTTAATGGTGATAGATCTGAAAAAATACGTACATATAATTTTCCTCAAAATAGAGTAACTGATCATAGAATTAATTTAATATTTTATAATATAAATCATATTTTAAATGGTCATTTCTTTGATTTAATAAAAGAATTACAGTTATACAATAATAAATTAATATTTAATGCCCAGATGGCGAAATAGGTAGACGCGTTGGTCTCAAACACCAATAACATTTATGTTGTGTCGGTTCAAGTCCGACTCTGGGTATTTTTAATAATTAAACTACTTAAATACCAACTAAAAATTGATATAATACTTCCTATTATAGATCCTATATAGATATCTATATAAAAATGATGTGATAAATAAATTCTTGAATAAGATATCAGGCTAGATAAAATAAATAAATATGATGTTATATAGATATTTATATCTATTAATATAAAATTAATTATATTCCAAAATGAAAATGCTACTATAGCATGTCCAGATGGAAAAGAACTATTATATTGAATGTTGAATATGTAATTATTAATGTTTATTGCATTATCAATAATTGATGGTCTTATATAATGTATAAATAAATATTTTTTCATAATAGAAACTATTAAAACACTTATTATACAAGATATTGTTAATGGAATAATATATTTTTTTTTATAAATCACAAATATCATTCCAAATATAAATATATAAGCATGTCCTAAATAGGTTAAATAAGATAAAACTAATGTTATAAATTCATGTTTATAACTATTTATCCAATTAAAAATTTTTAACTTATCAAAGTTAAAAATTATCATAAGTAATATTCCATGTATTATCCAATAAAAGGAATATATTATAGTGTTTTTATAGATTTTTAAATTGTTATTCATTATATTTTTGTCAAAAATTATGCGTTTATATATTATTTTTTTATAATGATATTATATTAGTAAATTAGATCTGATTTAAATATGTTGATTCTAAAAAAAAGCAAATTATAATATTGTTAAAGAAATACTATTTTTTCATTATTAAATATAATATATCAATTTTAAACAATTTATGGGTATTTTAATAAATAAAAATTCTAGAATTATTGTACAAGGTTTTACAGGTAATGAAGGAACCTTTCATTCAAAAGAAATGATTAAATACGGATCAAATATAGTTGGAGGAATAACTCCTTATAAAGGAGGAATTCATCATATTGGATTGCCCGTTTTTAATGATGTTCAAGATGCTGTTAAAAATGTTCAACCAGATGTAAGCGTAATATTTGTTCCACCCCAATTTGCATATGATTCTATAATAGAATCTATTAATTATGCTATTAAACTAGTAATTGTAATAACAGAAGGTATACCAGTTAAAGATATGATTTTAATAAAATCTTATTTAAAAAATAAAAATACGAATTTAATAGGCCCTAATTGTCCAGGTATAATAACTGTTAACGAAGCTAAAATTGGCATCATGCCTAACAGTATTTTTAATAAAAGGGGAAATATAGGTATTATATCTCGTTCTGGTACTTTAACTTATGAAGTAGCTTATCAAATTATTCAAAATGGTTTTGGTATATCAAGTGCAATAGGTATAGGTGGAGATCCAATTATTGGAATGTCTATAATAGATTTATTAAAATTATTTGAAAATGATATTGATACAGAATCAATTATAATAATTGGAGAAATAGGTGGAGATATGGAGATTAAGGCAGCTCAATGGGCATATAATAATAATTTTAGTAAAAAAATTTTTGCATTTATTGCTGGGCAAACAGCTCCTAAAGGGCGTTGTATGGGACATGCTGGTGCAATAATTAATAATACCGAAGAAACTGCAAAATCAAAAATGAAAATAATGAATGATTATAATATCAACATTATACAGTCTATTGTTGATATAGGAAAATCTATTGCTAGAAACGTTAAAATATGAATCTTTTAGAAAGAAAAGTTGTTTTAATAACCGGTGGAACAGGTGATATAGGAAAAGGTATTATTAAATTATTTTTAGAACATGGAGCGTACATAGCATTTACATACAGAAAATTTAATAAAATAAATATTGATTCTATTAAAACAAATAATTTAGTAGGATTTAAATGCAATGTTGTTTCTTTCGAAGAAACAAAAGAAATGGTTTCTAAAGTATTAGAAAGATTTAATAAAATAGATTTATTAATTAATAATGCAGGAATAATAAGAGATTCTTTATTATTTAATATGAAAGAAAATGATTGGGATGATGTTATTAATGCTAATTTAAAATCTGTATATAATCTTACTAAAAATGTAATTAAAAATATGATTTTAAATAAAAATGGTAATATTATAAATATAAGTTCTGTTATAGGAATTGTAGGATCTAAGGGGCAATCAAATTATTCAGCTGCTAAATCAGGTATAATAGGTTTTTCCAAATCTATAGCTAAAGAATATGCATCTAAAAATATACGTACTAATGTAATTGCACCGGGATTTATTAATACGAATATGGCTAGCAAAATTATTAAAAACAACAAATTTTTAAATCAAATACCTCTTAAAAAATATGGTAAAATTGAAGATATTGCATATACTGCATTATTTTTAGCATCAAATTGGAGTTCTTATATTAATGGACAAGTTATATCTGTTTGTGGAGGTATAAATATATAATTTTTAAAAAAATAAATTAAAATGATTAAACAAAATTTTACTTCTAAAATCTATAATCCTGATACAGGCAAATATATATATATCTTCTGGTAAGATAGCTACTCAATCTGATGGATGTGCAATTGTCCAATATGATAATATGGTAATAATGGCTAATGTAGTATCATCATATCAAATTAATCGTGAAAATGATTTTCTAAATTTATCTGTTGATTATCAAGAAAAATTTTTTTCAACTGGACGTATACCAGGTGGTTTCTTAAAAAGAGAATCTAAACTATCTAATTACGAAATATTAATAAGTAGATTAGTAGACAGAGCATTGCGTCCAAGATTTCCTAAAGATTATTGTTATGATATACAAGTTAATATATCATTATTATCAGGAGATAAATCAATTTCTCCTAGTAATTTTGCTTGCTTAGCTGCTTCAAGTGCATTAACATTAAGCGATATACCTTTTGATGGACCTATTTCAGAAGTTAGAATAGGTTGTATTGATGATAAATTCATTATTAATCCATGCATAGAAGATATTAATAAATCTAAATGTGATATTATAGTTGCTGCATCTCAAAATGAGATTATTATGATAGAAGGTAAAATGGAAGAATATAAAATAAATGATATTATATCTTCAATTAAAACAGGTCACAATGCTATTAAAAGTCATATAAATGCTCAAAATGAATTATTAAATCAAAAAAATGTTATTAAAAGAAACTATAACAAAAAAATTGACACTAATAATGATCTTTATATGATTATGTATAATGATTTATATGATATAATGGTAGTTTTATTCAAAAACCATAGTATATCCAAAAAAGAAAGAAATATAAGGTCATCAGAAATTTTAAATAAATGTTTAATAAATAGTCAATATACTAACATTGCTAAAGATGATTTAGAGATAAAAAAAAATTACTCTATAATAGAAAAAACTATTATTAGAAAATTAATTATTGAAGATGATCTAAGATTAGATGGTAGAAATCATAATCAAATTAGAGATATATCTTGTGAAATTAATTTATTACCATCTACTCATGGTTCTGCATTATTTACTAGAGGTGAAACGCAAGTATTATCAACTATTACTTTAGGATCTCGATATGATGAACAATGCATAGATGGAGCTATGTTTTTTGGATATGAAAATTTAATGTTACATTATAATTTTCCAGCTTTTGCAACAGGAGAAATAAAACCTTCTAGAGCTCCTAGTAGAAGAGAAATAGGCCATGGTAATTTAGCTTTAAATGCTATTAAACCATTGTTATTTTCTGAACAAATTCCATATACTATAAGAATAGTAGCAGAGGTATTATCTTCAAATGGATCTTCTTCTATGGCTACTGTTTGTGCTACTTCTTTAGCATTAATGGATTCAGGTATAAAAATTAAAAACAATGTTGCTGGTATAGCTATGGGGTTAATTAAAAATGATAAAAAATATATTATATTATCTGATATATTAGGAGATGAGGATCATATAGGAGATATGGATCTTAAAATAGCAGGCACTGTTAATGGAATAACATCTATCCAAATTGATCTTAAAATAACATCCATATCATATGAAATTTTAGAAAAATCTATTAATCAGGGATACAATGGAATATTGCATATTTTAGAAAAAATGAATAAAATTATATGCAAATCTAACAAAAATTATAAAAATCATGCTCCACATATAATACAAAAAAATATTAATCCTAAATTAATAGGCAATATTATAGGACCTGGTGGTAAAAATATAAATAATATTCAAAAACAAACAAATACATCAATAAAAATTAGTAATGTTAATGGTAAAGATATATTAGAAATTTTTGCACAAACAAAAAATGATTTAGATAATGCTATTAATATTGTCGATTCATATATTACATTACCAAAAATTGGAAATATATATGACGGTATTATAAAAAATATTTTGTCATTTGGCGCATTTATTGAATTTATGCCAGGAAAAGAAGGTTTATTGCATATATCAGAAATATCATCAAAACGCATTGATAATATCAATGATATATTATCTATAGGGGAAAAAATTAAGATTAAATTAATTGGTATAGATCAAAAAACTGGCAAATTCCGTTTGTCAAAAAAATCTTAGACAAGATGTTTTTCTGCATGATATGAAGATCTGACTAAAGGTCCACTTTCAACATATTTAAATCCTTTAGATAATCCAATTTGTTTTAATTTTTGAAATTGTTCAGGTTTGATATAATCTACGACTGGATGGTGTATTTTAGATGGTTGTAAATATTGTCCTATTGTCAATATACGTACTCCTTTCTTTAATAAATCATCCATAGTGGATATTACTTCATGTTCATGTTCTCCCAAACCTAACATAATACCGCTTTTAGTTTTAATACCTGAATTACTTATTTGTTCTAAACATTCTAAACTTCTTTCATATTTCGCTTGAATACGTACTTTTTTAGTCAATCTAGGTACTGTTTCAATATTGTGTGACACTATTTCAGGTTTTTCATTTAATATTAAATTTAGATTTTTCCAATCTCCTTTAAAATCTGGTAAAAGGGTTTCTAATGTAATATCTTTACATTTTTTTCTTATTGATTTAATAGTTTGAACCCATATATTTGCTCCACCATCTTTTAAATCATCTCTATTAACAGAGGTTAATACACAATGTTTTATTTTCATAATATGAACAGAATTAGCTACTTTATACGGTTCTGTTAAATCTAAAGATAAAGGTTTACCAGTTTTAACAGCACAAAATGAACATGAACGTGTACAAATATTACCTAATATCATAAAAGTTGCTGTACCAGCTCCCCAACATTCGCCCATATTAGGACAATTACCACTTTGGCATATAGTATTAAGTTTATATTTATCTACTAAACTTCTTAATCTTGAATAAGAATCTCCTGAAGGCATTTTTACTCTTAACCAACTAGGCTTTTTAAAATTATCATTTAATAAATTTGAATTATTTGAATTTTTTTTCATGATATTTTAAATTATTTATATATTGTTCTGCATCTATTGCTGCAATACATCCACTTCCAGCAGATGTAATAGCTTGTTTATAAATTTTGTCTTGTATGTCACCACAAGAAAATACTCCTTCAATGTTAGTCTTAGAACTTTTATTTAAAGTTATAATATATCCATCATCATCTAATAATATTTTTTTATATTTATGTAATAAATCAGTGTTAGGCTTGTATCCTATTGCAACAAATAAACCGTTAATAATAATATTTTTTTTTACATGATCTATATTATTATATAATAATATAGAATTAATTTTATTATTATTACCTATAATATCAATAATTTCGTTATTATAAATAATAATAATATTTTTTTTTAAAAAAACTTTTTCCTGATTAATTTTTGAAGCTTTCATTATATAGTTTCTAACTATTATATAGACTAATACACATATATTAGATAAATAAATAGCTTCTTCACAAGCTTTATCTCCTCCTCCTATTATTGCAACAATTTTTTTTTTGAAGAAAAATCCATCGCAAGTAGCACAAAAAGATAACCCATAACCTAAATATTTTTCTTCAGATTTTATATTCAATGTTTTATGACTTGATCCCATAGCTAATATTATACTAGTAGAACTTATAATGTTTCCATTAGATAATTCTACAGTAAAAGGCCTTGTGTCTAAATTTATATTTTTAGCAATATTATTAATACATTTAGCACCAAATTTATCTGATTGTTTTTTTAGATTATTCATTAATAAATTTCCTTCTATCCCATTGGGAAACCCAGGATAATTATCTACCATTGTAGTAGTAGTAAGTTGACCTCCAATTTGAGGACCAGTTAAAATAATAGGATATAATAGTGCTCTTCCTAAATATATAGACGCAGTATATCCAGCCGGACCAGAGCCTATAATGAGACAATTTGTATTGATCCTTTTCATAAAAAAATTATTTATTCGATAAAACCCCCACCTATAACATCATTATTTTCATAAAATACAGCTGATTGACCTGGACATATAGATGCAACATCATTATCAAATGTAATTTTTACTTTATTATCAGATAAACTATTAATAGTTCCTAAATTTCCATTATCTCTATATCTAATTTTTATAAATGCTTTGATAGGTTTACTAATTCGATTATATTTAACCATATTAATATTATTCACATTACAATGATTAGAATATAATTCACTTTTAGGACCCAACAATATCTCATTTTTAGAAGCGTATATTTTTATGACATATAATGGATATCCCACTGATATTCCTAAATTTTTTCTTTGTCCAATTGTATAGAATGGATACCCTTTATGTTGTCCTATAACAGATCTATTAGATAAAATGAAATTACCTGGTTTAGCTTTAATACTACTATTTTGGTGCAAAAAATTTCTATAATTATTATCTGGAATAAAACAAATTTCATAACTTTCTTTTTTATTATAAATTTTTTTATATCCAAGATCTTTAATTAAAGATTTAATATTATCTTTTGTATACTGTCCTAATGGAAATTTAGTTCTTTTGAGTTTATCTTGTGACATACCCCATAAAAAATATGATTGATCTTTATCATGATCTATACCTTTAGACAAAACATATCTCTTATCAAGAGATTTAATATTTGCATAATGCCCTGTAGCAATATATTCACAATTTAAAATATTTGCCTTTTCTAATAAAATATCCCATTTGATATATGTATTGCATAATACACAGGGATTAGGTGTCCTAGCAGCAAAATATTCTTTTATAAAATTATCAACTATATTTTTTTTGAAATCATGTTTTATGTCAATTACATAATGTTTGAATCCGTGTTTATATGATAATATCCTTGCATCATTTATTGTATCCAAATTACAACATCCTGTTATTTTTTTT
>CP063811.1:18456-22509 GCA_022818785.1 Bacteroides sp. | reverse complement strand
CTCTGTCTATAATGACAGCAACCATTGCATCTCCTGCAACATTTGCTACAGTTCTAAACATGTCTAAAATTCTATCTACTGCTAATACAATAGAAATACCTTCAGAAGGTATACCTAATGTATTTAATACTATCATTGTCATGATAATACTAGAACCAGGAGATCCTGTAGTGCCAATTGAAGCAATCCAAACCATGAAAATAATTAATAATTGTTGATATAAATCTAAATTGATACCAAATATTTGACCTATAAATACTATGGCAATTGCCTGATATAAACTTGTTCCATCCATATTAATAGTTGCTCCTAATGGCAAAACAAATCTACTAATTTCTTTTGAAACATTTAATTTTTTCTCACAACATTCCATAACAATAGGTAAGGTTGCAATACTTGAACTAGATGAAAATGCCAACAATTGAGCATCACTAATTGAAGTAAAAAAATTTATAATTGAAATATTTTTATCGGTAATTTTTAAAAATAAAGGATATACTATCACCATTAACAATGTTAATCCTAATATTATTGTTAGGCTATATATTCCTAATCCTTGTAATAATTTAATTGCATTACCAATGCTATTTCCTGCAGATTCTATCATTATAGAACTTAATATTGCAAATACTCCTATAGGAGCAAAATTCATAATTATATGAATAATTTTTAAAGAAGATTCATTAATAGAATTAAAAATATCAATTAATATTTTGCTATCTTTTTTAGATATCATTACTAATGAAATTCCAAAAAATATTGTAAAAAATATTACTTGTAACATATTATTATTGCTAATTAAAGCATTAAATATATTATCAGGCACTATACTTTCTATAAAAGAAATTGGGTTACTATTATTATTTTCTAACAATAATTTAGATAATTTTTGGGTTTCAAAATCATTACCAATGATATCATCTCTCATATCTAATGGAAAAAAATTTCCTGGCTTTATTATATTAACTAATATAAGACCAACTAAAATTGCAGATAAAGTACTTATAAAGTATATTATGACTGCTTTTATTCCTATTTTAGATAATCTAGTAGCATTATTGACACTTGTTACACCAATAACAATAGATGAAATAACTAATGGCATTGCCATCAATTTTAACAAGTTAAAAAAAACTGTACCAAAAGGTTTAATCCAAAAAATATTAATATCTTTAAGGCCATATTTAATAGATATAATTCCCCATAAAATCCCTAATATCATACCTATAATTATTTTCCAATATAAAGCTATTTTTTTTCGTTTATTATATTTTATTGCAATCATATTTTATATTTTTTTTTATTAGTTAAAAGTTTAAATCAATAAAACACATGTATTAATTATATTTTATGATTAAATCATACAATGAAGAAACAAATATCTATTTAATGTAAAGTACATAAATTAAATTATCAATTATAAAAATTTATATACATATTGACGTAAGATATAATATAGTTAATCAAATATAACAAAAATTATCTAAATAATATTTTGCACATATCATTAAAGAATGAAAAAATGGTTAATACTAATAATAGTATCATACCTATCATTTGTGCATTTCTTATAAAAGAAAGATTAATATTACGTTGCATAATCATCTCTATCAAAAGAAAAAATGCGTGACCTCCATCTAACGCAGGTATAGGCAAAATATTAATGATAGCTAACATAATTGATAATAACCCTAATAAGGATAAAAATTTATACATGGAAAAATAACCACCAAATTGCTGTGCAATACCTATTGGCCCTGACAAAGTTTTAGAAAAATTAAGTTCTCCCAATATAAGCTTAATTAAAGATTTAATTTGAATGTTTATAATATTCATCAATTTATAAATACTAATTTTTAATGATTCTAAAAAACTATAATATTCATATTCATAAAACATATCCATATTTTTGACTAAAATACCTATTTTATTATTGTCTTGCAATGACATATTTTTATGTAAAATTAAATTTTCATTTCTAAGAACTGTAATATTAACATTTGGGCTATTAACTTTTAATATTTCGTCTTGAAATTCATCAAAAAAAGTTATTTTTTTATTATTTAAAGCAATAATAGTATCTCCAGGCCTTATATCTGATAAAAATGCTGGAGAGTTCTGAATTACATTATATATTTTAAATTTAAATCTTGGTTGAATAAAATTATTAACTCCTTCTTCTAGAATATCTTTAAAAATATTATTAGATGTTTTAATGTTTATTTCTTGATTATTTCTATTAATAGTAAAATTAGTCTCATTTAAAAAGATACTTGCATCAAGTAAATCTTCATATCTATTAACATAATGATTATTGACTTTATTAATAATATCTCCATCTAAAAATCCAATTTTCTTTCCTAAAGAAAGTGCTTTTATACCATTATGCATAAAGCTTTTTGACGGAATATACTGATTACCATTATAATAAGTTAGCCCCCAAAATATTAATAGTCCAAATATTAAATTAAATATTATTCCTGATAATATAACAATTAATCTTTGCCATCTGGGTTTACTAGTATAACAGCTGTCATTGTTAGTAATTTTTAAATTTAATGATTCATCTATCATGCCTGATATTTTGACATATCCTCCAATAGGCAACCATCCTATTTTATATTCAGTATCATTATATTTATACTTAAAAATATACCATTCAAAAATATCAAAAAATATTACAAATTTTTCCACCTTCATGCCGAAAAATTTTGCTGATAAATAATGACCTAATTCATGAATAAATATTAACACTGAAAGTGCTAAACACATTTGTAAAGCCATTATGATGATATTACTAAACATATAATTATCAATTTATACAAATATTGAACAATAAAAATAAAAAAACTATTCTTAGTCAAAATTATTAATTATTAATTTAAAAATATTATAATTTTTATTAAAAATAAATTTTAATATTTTTATATTATAAATAATTATATTTGATTTTGTAAAAAACATATTTATGTACTCAATAGTTAATATAAGTGGCAAGCAATTTTTTGTTAAAAAAGATATGCATTTAACAGTTGCCAGATTAAAAAATAAAATAAACAGTTTATTATATTTTAATGATGTAATAATGTTAAAAGATAATAAAGATACAATTATAGGAGATCCTTTTATTAAAGATGTAAAAATTGTTGCTGAAGTAGAAAAACATTTTAAAGGAGATAAAGTGATTGTTTTTAAAAAAAAAAGGAGAAAATCTTATAAAAGAAAAAATGGTTATAGACCATTATTAACTCAAATATTAATTAAGGATATAATTTTTCAAAAAAATAATTAAATTTTATGGCACATAAAAAAGGTGTTAGTAGTTCCAAAAATGGAAGAGAATCTCATAGTAAGAGGCTAGGTGTAAAAATATTTGGAAATAGTTATGCTAAATCAGGTAATATTATTGTTAGACAAAGAGGTACAAAATATCACCCTGGATTAGGTGTAGGTATGGGCAAAGATCATACTATATATGCTATTGAAAATGGCAAAGTATCGTTTCAATATAAAAGAAATAAAAAATGTTATATAAATATCATTTCATGATTTTTTTATACTTATAAAGAGATGTTCTTTTCTTATTATTTCTATTATAAGCTTCTTCTTTTATATTAATGTTGTTTAGCCTTTTTTGATTATCTAAAATAAGAATTCCCTTTGATATAATTTTTAAATCATTTTTAATGGATAAATCACTAATGTACTCTTTATGAGATGTTATATAAGTTAATTTCATACAATTAGCAACATATCTTGTTAATTCATTTCTTTTATTGCAATCTTTGATATTACTAATAATATCAATCATTAATTCTATATTAAGGCCATATTTTTTATACTTTACACTATTGGTTTTATAAATTTGCTTTGTAATTTTTTTCTTATCAGTAATGTCATATGTATGGCATGGAGTAATATCTAATTTATCGTTAGATATAGTAATAATATTATTTAATAGTCTGTATTTAATTTCATGATTATCTTTTAAATGAGGATTTACTCTGCTCATTAAATTCACTAAAGTATGAGATAACATATCTCTTTTTTTTT
>CP063811.1:12023-18406 GCA_022818785.1 Bacteroides sp. | reverse complement strand
TTTTTTTTTAGACTTTAAAGATAAAATATAATTTATCATATTTTGAATATTTCTACCATATTCTGTTAACACAAGTGTCATTTTAGTAGTATTATATTCATGCATTATTGTTTTTTTTTAAATTTTGAATTATTATATATTTAAGCGAATGTTATTCATGCTAGATCTCTTATAAAGATACTTGGCTTGTTAAAAAAGCTTTTTCCATTAATATAACGTTTTTTTGCATAAGATAAAAAAACCTTTTTTTTGGCTCTAGTAATAGCTACATAAAATAGTCTTCTTTCTTCTTCTATAAGACTTATATCATTTAATGCAAATTGGGATGGGAAAATATTATTTTCCATGCCAGGTATATAAACATTATTAAATTCTAATCCTTTAGAAGCATGTATAGTCATTAAAGATACTTTATTACTATTTTTAGAATTATTAATATTATCATTTATTATTTCGTCGACTAAAAAATCTTTTAATAAATTATTATTATTCTTATTTGAGTATTCTTTTACATATAAAAGAAAATCTTCTATATTATCAGACAATAATATCATGTCTTTTTTTATTAAAATCAATGTAACTTCATAAACATTATGATTTTGAGAATATAAATATATTTCCTCTATATTTTTAACAAAGTTAATTATTTTCGAATTTTTGGATATTTTATTTGTTATAACTTCCCATAATGGAACATTGTATTTCCTAATTATTTGAATTATATTTTCAATAAAAGTTTTACCCAACCCTTTATAAGAATTTTTTATTAGTGTTTTAAATGCTTCTTCATCATTTCTGTTTGTTAAAAATCTATAATAAGCAATTATATTTTTGACATTTTGATTCTCATATACAGATTTTCCCTTGTAAATCTCATACGGTATTGAATTGAGTGCCAAATATTTTTCAAATGATTTAGATTGAAAATGATTTCTATATAAAATGGAAAAATCACTATAATTATATTTATAATTTCTTATTTCGTTTTTTATAGATATAGCAATAATTCTACTTTCATCATCACAATCATTTGCAATAAATAATCTTATTTTATTTCCATTTTCATTACAAGAATATATATTCTTACGCAATTTACAATTGTTTTTTTTAATAAGATTATTAGATGCATTTACTATATTTTGAGTTGATCTATAATTTTCTTCCATTTTAAACATAATTAAATTAGGATATTCGTCTTGTAAATTTAGAATATTACTTATTAATGCACCTCTAAATGAATATATACTTTGACTGTCATCTCCTACTATACAAATATTTTGATTTTTTTTAGCAATTTTTTTTACAATACAATCTTGTATTAAATTTGTATCCTGATATTCATCAACAGATATATATTTAAATATATTTTGATATTTCTCTAAAATATTGTTGTTTTCATGAAATAATTCATAAACCTTTAACAAGATATCATCAAAGTCTATTGCATTAGCTAAAAAACATCTTTTGCTATAATCATGATATATATTATTAATATATGATATCATGTATTTTTGATTATATCTTTGTATATCTTGATTTAAGATGTATTTTTCATATGAAATACCCTTATTTTTAGCATCAGATATTTTATTTAATATAACACTTGGTTTATATTTGTCTATATCAAAATTATTTTTTTTTACTATATCTTTTATCAAATTAAGGCTATCATTTTTATCATAAATAGTAAAGTTTTTATCAATATTAATACTTTTATGTTCTATATGTAATATTTTATTAAATATTGAATGAAATGTACCTATCCATATATCATCAGCTTTATCCCCTACCAATTTATATATTCTATCTTTCATTTCATTAGCAGCTTTATTTGTAAATGTAATTGATAGAATATTGTTAGGATTAATTTTATGGCTAGATATCATATTGGCAATTCTATGTGTAATAACTCTTGTTTTTCCTGATCCTGCACCTGCTATTACTATTATAACGCCATTGATTGTATTAATTATTTTTTTCTGTATATTGCTTAACATTATGTATTATATTTATATTTTTAGAATATTTTTATGAATTTTATATCTTTAAATCGGTATTAATATGAATGATTATATCCCAATATTAATTCAATCTATTGTGGTATTAATATTTGTTTTTATTTCGATGACAGCTACCAGTTTTATTGGACCTAAAAGAAATAATATAGAAAAATTATTACCCTTTGAATCAGGTATTCCTTCAATAGGTAATTCTAGATTACCTATATCAGTAAAATACTTTATGATAGCGATTTTTTTTGTAATATTTGATGTTGAAATTATATTCTTATATCCATGGGCCGTTAATTTTAGAGAATTAGGAAGCATATCATTTCTAGAAATTATATGCTTTATGTTAATAATTGTGTCTGCATTATTTTATATAAAAAAACATAAAATAATATAATAAAACTATTATTAAATAATTTGTTAAATTGGTAGCGATTATATATTTTAATATATTTTTTATGAAAAAACTTAATAATACATCATATGGATATTTTGGTAATGGATATTTAACTACCCTATTAGATAAAATAATAGGTCATGCTAGATCTAACTCTATTTGGCCTTTGCCCTTTGCAACATCATGTTGCGGAATTGAATTTATGGCAACATTAGGATCTCATTATGATATATCCAGATTTGGATCTGAAAGACCCAGTTTTTCACCAAGACAAGCTGATTTATTGATGGTTATGGGAACCATTGCTAAAAAAATGTCTCCTATATTAAGAGATGTTTATATTCAAATGGCTGAGCCTAAATGGGTAATAGCGGTTGGGGCTTGTGCTGCTAGTGGAGGAATATTTGATACATATAGTGTATTGCAAGGTATTGATAAAATTATACCTGTAGATGTGTACGTTCCAGGATGTCCTCCTAGACCTGAGGGAATTATAGAAGGATTAATGCAGATTCAAAATATTGTCAAAAATGAATCATATAGGCATAGAAATTCTCAAAAATACCAGAAACTTCTTTCTAGTTATGGAATTTTATAATTTAAAATCTAAATGTTATGATCAAAAATGATGAAATTATAAAATTAATAAAATATAACTATCCAATAGTTAATATATTGGATAATTATAATACATTAGAATTTTCAATAGATAAAAAAAATTTAAAATCTGTTATTTTTTTTTTAAAATATGAAAAAAAATTAAATTTTATTTTTTTAATAGATATAACAGCAGTTCATTATCCTAATAAGAAAAATGATTTAATGACCGTATACCATTTATATAGTTTTCTTTTTAAGAAAAGAATTAGAATTAAATGTTATTTATCAACTAAAAATCCTATAATTGATAGTATAACTAGTATATTTAAAAGTGCTAATTGGATGGAAAGAGAAACATATGATTTTTTTGGTATCATTTTTAAAAATCATCCTTGCTTAAAACGTATACTGAATGTTGATGATATGGTTGACTTTCCAATGAGAAAAAATTTTGCATTAGAAGATTCAAATAGGAGTGATAAGGAAGATCATTTTTTTGGAAGATAAAAAAAATGCTTTTATGAAATATTCAAAATATAAAAAACATATTAATACAATTAATTTGGGTCCTACACATCCTGCTACTCATGGTGTATTTCAAAACATTCTTAAAGTAGATGGTGAAAAAATTATATCTTCTATCCCTTCGATAGGATATATTCATAGAGCTTTTGAAAAAATAGCCGAAAAAAGACCTTATTATCAGATAACTCCTTTAACAGATAGATTAAATTATTGTTCTGCTCCAATTAATAATTTAGGTTGGTATATGACTTTAGAAAAAGTTCTTGATATTAAAATTCCAAAAAGAGTAGACTATATGAGAGTATTAATTATGGAATTAGCGAGAATAGCTGATCATTTAATATGTAATGGTATATTAGGAGTTGATAGTGGATCATATTCTGGATTTTTATATTTATTTCAAGAAAGAGAAAAAATATATGATATATTTGAAGAAATATGTGGTGCTAGATTAACTACTAATATAGGTAGAATAGGAGGATTTGAACGTAATTTTAGTGATATAGCTTTAAGTAAAATAAAAAGCTTTATACAGGATTTTCCATTTATTATGGAAAATTTTGAAAAATTATTTGTAAGAAATAGAATATTTATGGATCGTTGTATAGGTGTAAGTAGTGTTACACCTGAAATGGCAATAAATTATAGTTGGAGTGGCCCTTTAATAAGAGCTACTGGAATTGATTATGATATAAGAGTTATTGAACCATATTCTTCTTATGAAGATTTTGAATTTAATATTCCAGTTGGAACAAATGGAGATGTATATGATAGATTTATTGTTAGAAATAACGAAATATGGGAAAGTTTAAATATTATAAAACAAGCAATGGAAAAAATAAATAAATTAAATCCTAATGAATATCATGCCAATGTTCCACATGTTTACTTACCTGATAAAAATGAAGTTTATAATAATATGGAAGCATTAATATATCATTTTAAAATTATTATGGGAGAAATAAATATGAAAAATTCTGAAATATATCATTCTGTAGAAGGAGCTAATGGAGAATTAGGATTTTATCTTATTACTGATGGAGGTAGAACACCATATAGATTACATTTTAGACGACCTAGTTTTGTACATTATCAATCTTATCCTGAAATTATAATAGGAAGTTTATTATCAGATGCTATATTAACTATGAGTAGCATGAATATAATAGCAGGCGAATTAGATGCATAAATTTTTATTTATCAATAAATTTATTTCATATATGAAATTATCGTATAATCAATTAAAAATTATTAAAAATTATATATATAATTATCCTCCCAATAACAGAAAATCAGCGTTAATACCTATTTTACATAAAATACAATCTTATTGTAATAATTGGCTTAGTATCGAATCAATGGATTATGTAGCAGATTTATTAAAAATATCTAAAATAGAAGTATATGAAGTAGCAAGCTTTTATACCATGTTTAACTTAAAACCTGTTGGTAAACATGTATTAGAAGTTTGTCAAACTGCTCCTTGTTCTTTGTTAGGATCTCTTGATATAAGAAAATATATTCAAAAAAAATTAAACATTAAACCTGGAGAAAATACTCAGGATGGAATGTTTACATTAAAAAATGTTGAATGTTTAGCAGCTTGTGGATATGGACCTGTAATGCAGGTAGGAAGCAAATATTTTGAAAAATTAAATTTTAATAAAATAGATATTATATTAGAAGATTTAAAAAAAATTAAAAAACATTCTACATACTGTTAGTATAACACTATATATAAATGAAAATTTTAACTAAATTTAATAATGTGAGTGATATAAATCATTATATACAATTAGGAGGTATTAGAGCTTTAAAAAAAGCGATATATAAAATGTCGCCTAATGAAATAATAAATGAAATCAAAAAATCAAATTTAAGAGGTAGAGGTGGAGCTGGATTTCCTACAGGTGTTAAATGGAGTTTTTTAGATAAAAACTCTAAAAATCCAAAATATTTTATATGTAATGCTGATGAAAGCGAACCTGGAACTTTTAAAGACAGATTCATTATGATGAACTTTCCTTATACTTTTATTGAAAGTATTATAATATCATGTTATGCGCTAGATGTTAATACTGCGTATATTTATGTGAGAGGTGAATTTTTCTATATAATAAAAAAATTAGCAAAAATTATATCAGAGTTTTATGATAAAAAATTTTTAGGTAAAAATATATTTAATAATAAATATAAATTAGATTTATATCTCCATCCAGGAGCAGGAGCTTATATATGTGGTGAAGAAACAGCATTAATAGAATCTTTAGAAGGCAAGAGGGGAAATCCTAGATTAAAACCTCCTTTTCCTGCTGTAAAAGGATTATGGAATTGCCCTACAATGATTAATAATGTAGAAACTATTTCAAATATATATTGGATAGTTTTATATGGAGGAGAGGAATATTCTAAAATTGGGGTTGATAAAAGTACAGGAACTAAATTGATTTCTTCATGTGGTCATATTAATAATCCGGGTGTTTATGAGATAGAATTAGGTTTATCAGTAGAAGAATTTATTTTTTCTGAAAATTATTGCAATGGAATATTAAGTAAAAAAAAATTAAAAGCAGTTATCCCTGGAGGTTCTTCTGTTCCTATATTGCCAGATAATCTTATTCTTAAAACTATTAATGGAAATAAAAGACTTTTTACATATGAATCAATGTTAGAAGGAGGATTTGAAAGTGGATCAATGTTAGGTTCTGGAGGATTTATAGTAATGAATGAAGATACTTGTATAGTTAATAATACTTTAAACTTAATAAAATTTTATCGTCATGAATCTTGTGGGCAATGTAGTCCATGTAGAGAAGGTACTATTTGGATAGAAAATATATTGCATAATTTTA
>CP063811.1:0-11973 GCA_022818785.1 Bacteroides sp. | reverse complement strand
AAAAAAAATAGTTTCAATAATATAGAATTACTAATTAATATAGCAGATAATATAAAAGGCAATACCATATGTCCTTTTGGAGATGCTGTATCATGGCCAGTTATAAGTGCTATAAAACATTTTAGATCTGAATTTGAAAACAAATGTAAAAATATAAGTTAATATGTTGAAAGATTATATTGAAGTCATTATAGATGGTATAAAAATAAAAACTAAAAAGGGATTTAGTATACTCAATACATCTAGATTAATAGGAGGCGATATAGTTCCTCCTGCAATGTGTTATTATTCAAGTTTACCTAATTCAGGAGGTAAATGTAGAACTTGTTTAGTTGAAATTGTAAAATGGTCAAACAAAAATATTGATAATTCACCTAAATTAGTTCCTTCTTGTAATACTGAAGTGTTAGATGGTATGATTATAAAAAATACAACGTCTAGCAAAGTTTTAAAGGCACGTAAATGGATTGTAGAAATGTTATTAATTAATCATCCATTAGATTGTCCTATTTGTGATCAAGCAGGTGAATGTGAATTACAAAATTTATCATTTAAACATGGTACTGAAAAAACAAATTACTCTTTTGAGAGAAGAACATTTAAAGAAATATATATAGGTGATAAAATTAAATTACATATGAATAGATGTATATTATGTTATAGATGTGTTTTAGTAGGGGATCTTTTAACAAATAAAAGATTACATGGTGTGATAAATAGAGGTAATAAAGCTGAAATTAGTACTTATATAAAAAATAATATAGATAATGATTATTCTGGTAATATGATTGATGTCTGCCCTGTAGGTGCTTTAACCGATAAAACATTTAGATTTAAATCTAGAGTTTGGTATACAAAACCAATTAAAGCTAGAAGAAATTGTAAGAAATGTTGTGGTAAAGTAATGCTATGGTATGATGGTGATAATATCATAAGAGTTACAGCTAGAAAAAATTTATATAATGAAGTTATAAATTTTATATGTAATGATTGTAGATTTCATTGTAAAGAAAATAAAATGTGGATTATAGAAGATGTAGATAATATTAGCAATAAATCAGTTATCTCAACTAATCTTTATAAAGATGATACATCTTTTATAATTGATAAAAATATAATATAATATTGTTTAATAAATCTAAAATTTTATTAATTATATATGATATATCATTCAATAATGATTACTAAACAACTAGTTTAAATAATTTTTATATTTTAACTTATTGTATTATTTGTATTATAAATGAGGAAATATTATTTAAATTTTTAATACAAAAGTATATTTTTATATACAATTAAAATATCAATATCATATTAACAATTTTAATTTTTATTTTTTTGCGTTTTAATTTGTTGAAATTTTCGATAATATTTATAAATAGAATAATATATAAATATACATTATTGAAGCAATAAATTATATGTCACAATTATAATGCATATATTTGATAATATAGTTATATTATTACTTTTATAAGTACAATATTTGTGATAATTTAGTAAATTTATTTTATAAATTATGTACACTAATTTGGTTAATAGAATTTTAACAAGTATCCTGATAGTATTGATTACTACTGTATGTGTTTATTATAATAATTTTACTTTTCTTATTCTATATTTTTTTATATCAATTTTCAGTTTAATAGAATTATATAATATATTTAATAAAACGATATATAAAATTAATTACTATATATATATTATCAATGGAATTATAATATATTTTTTATATTCTTTGATATTAATTTTTCAATATTCTGAAAAATATTTTATTATTATTATACCTTTAATATTGTTATCAATGATATTTTCTATTTTTCATAGTACTAAATATGCTATCAATAATATATTTATTGGAACTGGCATATTAATGTATATTTTAATTGGATTTTTATCTTTTATAAGTATAAAATTTATTCAAAAAACAGATAATAATTTTATTATTATAGGAATATTGACTATCATATGGATATATGATTCTTCTTCTTATTTATTTGGATCTTTAATTGGAAAGACTATTATTATTAAAAGTATATCTCCTAATAAAACATGGGAGGGATTATTATGTGGTTCAATAACTAGTATTTATTTAAGTATTCAAATAAATTATATAATACAATCTATTTTAGATTGTTATGATTGGATTATTATATCGATAATAATAATACTATTTGGCACTTTAGGAGATTTTATAGAATCTAATATAAAAAGAAATCTTAATATTAAAGACACAAGTCATATTTTTCCTGGTCATGGAGGATTTTTAGATAGATTTGATAGTCTTATACTATCATCTCCATTTATATTATCATATATAACAATCAAATATTTATAATGATTTTTAATAAAGAAAAAACAGACTATTATGTAGATCATAATCTAAGTTATGAATCTGATATATTGAAATATATTAGAGAATATACAGTAAAAAATTATAAAAATCATTATATGATGTCTAGTCGTTTACAGGGAAAATTTCTTTCAATGATAAGTTATATGATGAATCCTAATTATATACTGGAAATAGGAACTTATACTGGTTACTCATTATTTTCACTTTATCAAGGATTAAATAAAAATGGTTTAATTATAACTATTGATATAAACAAAGAACTCAATTTATGGATTAAATATATAACAAAAAATTATAAAAATAACATATTATATTATAACAATAATGCTAAAGAAATTATTAATAATTTAAAATATAAATTTGATTTAATATTTATAGATTGTAATAAAAGTGATTATTACTATTTTTACATAAATACTTTACCATTATTAAGAAAAAATGGTATTATGATTTTAGATAATGTTTTATGGAAAAATCAAGTTGTAAATGAATCATATAATGATATTGGTATTACAAAAAAAATGCGAATTTTTAATTTAAAAATTAAAGAAGATTTAAAAGTAGATAATATGATTTTGTCTATAAGAGATGGTTTGATGATAATTAGGAAATTATAATATTTTCTTTACTTATAGTAAATAGTACTATATCATATTTAATAGGGTCTGATTTATTAATCATTTTTAAATTGGAAGTAAGCTCTTCAGCTGCATTCCAATTATTATATTTATTATCTTTAATAAGATGTAAATTTCTTGCAGCATTACCGACATGTATATCTATTGGACATATTAAATCTTGAGGATTTATTTTATTCCATATACCAAAATCTATATTTTTAGAATCTTTTCTAACCATCCATCTTAAAAACATATTTATTTTTTTACATGCTGATTTTTCATTTGGAGATGATATATATTTATAAAGATCCATTTTATGATCAATAAAATATTGCTTAAAATAATTAATTGCATTTTTCATATTAGTATTTTTTTTTTTAAAAAAATATCTTCTATAGAATTGTGTAATGTATAAAAATATTTTAATGATTTAATAATATTAACAATATCAATATGATTAAATGTTCTATGTCGAAAATTTTTAAATAAACTTAAATCTTTATTACTATGTTGCATAACAAAATTATATGGTTGATAATTCATTATTTTAATTATTTCATAACATTTATTTATTATAATACTTCTTCTACCCCATGATAATATTGCAGTGAATAATGATATAGTTTCTATATCTTTTTTATTTTTAAATAAATGAGGTATTTGTATAGGATCATATTTAACAAAATAATCAAAATTAATATTGTCATATATTTTATCAAATATTATACGTAATTTCTTAAACTTATTTTCTTGCATATTGATATATTTTTACATTTTATTAGGCATTTCAATACCCAATATGCTCATTCCATTTAATATATTTTTTGAAACTGCAAATGATAATGAAATTCTAAAATTGCTGATATTTTTATTTTTTGTATCTAATATAGTATACATGCTATAAAAATGATTGTATTTTCTGGAAATATCACATAAATAATTACATAGTATAGCAGGACTATATTTTGTAAATGATTGTTCAATTATAAATTGAAATTCTAAAATTTGAATAATAATATTTTTTTCTATTGAATTGATGGAAATTTGATTTAAATTAAAAGAATTAATGTTATAAGCACTAAATCCTAATTTGGATACATTAGATAAAATTGACATAATTCTTGCATATGTATATTGAATAAATACAGATGTATTTCCGTATAAATCAATAGAAGAATTTATTTTGAAGATTATGTTTTTTTTTGGATCTATGTGAAGTAAATAATATTTAATAGATCCTATTCCAATTTTAAAACATGTGTCATCATTTATATCAGACTTTTTATTTATAAAAACATATTCATGAACTTTTTTAATAATTAAATCAATTATATAATCAGCATCTATAACATTACCTTCTCTAGATTTCATTTTACCATCTGGTAAATATACCATTCCATATGAAAGATGATATATATTATTTTTTATTTTAAATTCTTTTAAAATATTTTTTAATATTTTAAAATAATGATCCTGTTCATTGCCTACAACATATATTGAATTAAGTAAATTATACTTAGATTTAATATATGCTAATCCAATATCTTGTGTTATATATAAAGATGTTCCATCAGATCGTAATAATAATTTTTCATTTAAATGATATTTTGTTAAATCAATCCATATAGATTGATCATTTTTGGAAAAAACAATTTTTTTTTCTAAAGCATTTAGAATAATATCTTTGCCTTGTTCATATAATTTCGATTCAAAGTATTCTATGTCAAAATTTATTCCTATTTTAGAATAAGTTTCTTTAAATCCTTTATAAACCCATGAATTCATCAAATTCCAAACATAATGAACATATTTGTCTTTTTTTTCCCACTTTATTAGCATTTCTTTTAATTCATTTTCAATAGAAATTGAATTTTTATCAATAGCACTATTAAGTTGTTTTTTATAATTTTCTTCATAAAGAACATAATATTTTCCCACAAAATGATCTTCTTTCATATTAACATCTTTAGGAGTTAATTTGTTACCAAATTTTATCCAAGCTAGCATTGATTTACAAATATGAATACCTCTATCGTTGATTAAATTGACTTTTAAAACTTTATATCCATTAGCTGATATAATATTGGCCATAGCATCGCCAATAAATGCATTGCGTAAATGCCCTAAATGTAATGGTTTATTAGTATTAGGAGATAAATATTCTATCATTATAGTTCCTTCTTTTTTATTTTTATAGCCATATTTATCATTATATAGCGATAATAAAAAATACTTTTTTAAAAAAGTATTTTTTAAATGAATATTTAAAAATCCTTTTATAGAATAAAATTTATCTATTATATCATATTTTTGTTTTATGTAACTACCAATAAAATCTATAAAATCAAAATTTTTGAACTTGCAAATTTGTTTAACCTTAAAAAGTGTAATAGAATAATCTCCTTCTATTATTTTATTAGATTTTTCAATTAAAATATGTTTTTTATCAATATCTATATCATACAATTTTTTAATAGCTTCAATGCTATATTGCAATAGTAAATTTATTATATTCATAATTTATTTCTTTATTTTCATAAAATGTTTAAATAAAAACTTATTTTGTATAGATTCTAAATTATCATTTACTATTATTAAACTTTTTTCCAAGTTGATAATTATATTTTTTATATTATTATCATTTATAATATCGCTTGTAATATCATCAATTTTTTTAGTAAACAATTCTGTATTTTCAGAAAACACAGATAAATGATTTGATATTTTATATATGTTATATATTATATTACTCATAATATTTTCTTTATTATCAATTCCATTATTGATAGACTTTAATAATATATTTAAATTGATTAAAGAATTAGATATTTCATTTATAATTATATCTCCTTTATTATTTAACTTAAATATCATATTATTAATACTTTCTAAAAATATTTTATTATTTAATAATATGTTAATTAAATTATTTTCATCTAAAATATTATTTGTAATTTTTTTTAAATTGTCAGTAATATTCAAAATATTACTATTATTATTTTGAAATGTTTGCAAAATAAAATCTGTATCAATATTATTAACAGATGTTAATTTATCATTATTTTCAATAGGTAAGTATATATCATTATCAATTTCATTATCTTCTATTATTAATATTTTGTTTCCTATAAATCCATCTGAACTTATACGTATTTTAAAATTCTTTTTTATATAATTAATAATTTTTCTATCAATTTGCATATTGACAAATACTCTAGCATCAGGAATAAATGTAATATCTTTTACAATACCTATTTTAACTCCTAAAAATAAAACTTTATCTCCTTTTTGCAATCCTTGTACATTTTTAAATGTAGTATTTATATTATAAGTTTTTGAAAAGGTATTATTTTTATTTCCTAATATAATAACACCTATTATTAATAATAAAATACCTATAAATACAAAAAAACCTAATATTACTGGTTTTTTATTTCTTATTATAAAAGACATTAATTAATAAAATTATAACTATAAAATGATTGTATATTATCATTTTTATTTTTAAAAACTTGATTAAATGTACCTGTAGTAAAAAAGCTACCATCAATTATAATTGTTATTCTATCTCCCACTGTTTTGGCGCATGTTAAATCATGAGTTATTATAATAGAAGATTTTTTATATTTATTCTTTAAAGAATTAATCAATTTATTAGTATTATCAGAATTTTTAGGATCAAGACCTGCTGTTGGTTCATCATAAAGCATAATTTCTGGATCTAACATAAGAGCTCTAGCAATACTAATCCTTTTTCTTTGTCCACCTGATAATTCCATAGGCATTTTATCTATAACATTTAATAAATCTACAGATTTTAAAATCTGTATTGTTTTTTCGTGAATATTTTGTTTATTACCATAATTATGTTTTAATAACGGAAATTGCAAATTTTCTTTAACTGACATACTATCATATAAAGCGCTATTTTGAAAAGCAACACCCATTTTTAATCTAATTTTATTTAGCTCATGAATTGGTAATGCGTGAATATTTTTTCCAAAAACTTCTACAATGCCTTTTTCTGGTTTTATTAATCCAGTAATAATTTTTATCAATACAGATTTTCCGACGCCAGAATTTCCTAATATAACTAAATTTTCACCTTTATATAATGACATAGTAATATTTTTCAAAATATACTCATTATTAAATGATTTTACTATATTTCTAACTTGTATTACAGGTTTATTTAATGATAATTGTTTTATTAACACTTTTTATAGGTTTATAAAAATTATTAAAAATTATTAATTAGTTTAGTTATTTGTAAAACAAATAATTCTTCAAAAAAAATTAATAACATAGAAACCACAAATGATATATTAGAAGATCTTCCTACACCTTGTGTTCCATTTTTAGCATAAAATCCATTATAAGATCCTACTATACCAATAGTAAATCCAAATAAAATAGATTTAAACATAGTGAAACCAATATCAAAAAATGATATAGAATCAAAAATTTCTATAATGAATAAATTTAAGCTTATATTTTCATTATAATGAATATTTATAAAAGCTCCAAATAAAGATATAACAATAGCATATACAGTTAATATAGGTATCATTAATGTACTAGCTAATGTTCTTGTTACCACTAAGAAATTAAATGGCTTAATAGCTGAAACTTCCATTGCATCAATTTGTTCTGTAATTCTCATAGATCCTAGTTCAGATGCTATATGAGAACTTATTTTTCCAGCTGCTATTAAAGCTGTTATTATAGGAGCTAATGCTCTAACTATTGATATAGATATTATAGAAGGCATCCAGGAAAGAGCTCCAAAATTCGATAAGTAAGGTCTTGTTTGATTACAAAAAACTATTCCTGTGATAAATCCTATTGTAGATATCAAAAATAAAGATTTATAACCAGATTCATAACATTGTTGAGTTAATTCCTTAATATCTTGTTTTGATGTCCATATTTCTTTAAAAAATCTTATTATAAATCTATATATATCTAATATAAGTATGAAAAAATTATCTATTTTTTTGCTAAACAAATAACTTATATTATTATTATTTGTCATATTAATATTGATTAATATTTTATGTATAACATTAATTAATAAGCTTTAAAACTAAATGAGTATCATAAACAATTATTAATTATGGATGAATCATTAATTTATATAAAAAAAAATAACATATTTGTCATAACAAAGATAATATATAATATTTAATATGCATAATGTATGAAAAAAGCAAAAATTGATATACAAATAATATTAGATGAACTTAAAATACCAAATAAAATATTATGGAGTGCTACTGATTATAATAAAGAACAACTTGAAAAAAGCAAAGCTATGTTTTTATATTTATGGGATGAAAAACAAAAAAATGCATTTAACATAAATATATGGACAAATGATATGACAATTCAAGAAATGAAAAATTTTTTTTATCAAATACTAATCACTATGGCTGATACTTTTGAAAATGCAACAAATGAAAAAGATATATCGGATGATTTAAGGGATTATTGTAAATATTTTTTAAAAAAAATGACACCTAATAAATAGGATTAATATATATTTTTGAAAAATCAATAATATGTATATATTTGTTACTTATAAATTTATGTGATAGATCTGTTATTAATTTTTCAGTATTTAATTCCATTATGTAATGAAATTATTTTGCAATAGTGTACAATATATAACTTTTTTGGCTGGTATTGCTGGTCTTATATATATCATTATCAAATATAGATGGATACATCGTCAAGATAGTGGTAGTAAAAATATGCAAAAAATTGCTCAATATATACGATCAGGAGCAATAACTTTTTTGTATTCTGAATGGAAAATATTAATTTATTTCGTTTTTTTATTTTCTATAATTTTAGGATGGTCAGGAACTTTAATAGATAATTCGAGCTATATTATTGGTATAACTTTTATTATAGGAGCTATCGCTTCAGGACTATCAGGATACATGGGTATGATGATAGCGACAATAGCTAATGTTAAAACAGCCCAAGCTGCAAAAAAAAATGTAGAAGAAGCATTTAAAATATCTTTTTTGGGGGGATCAATAATGGGCATAGGAGTTTCCAGTATTGCAATAATTGGGCTAAGTATAACTTTTATGATATTATATAATATATCTATTAATAATAGTATTATATCAGGAAAAGAAATAGAAATAGAAAAAATATTAGAAATTTTGTCTGGTTTTTCATTAGGTGCTGAAACAATAGCATTGTTTTCGAGAGTTGGGGGGGGGATATATACAAAAGCTGCTGATATAGGAGCTGATTTAGTCGGTAAACTAGAATTTAATATTCCTGAAGATGATGTAAGAAATCCAGCTACTATTGCAGATAATGTAGGTGATAATGTAGGTGATATAGCTGGTATGGGTGCAGATTTATTTGGATCATATGTGTCTACAATAGTAGCTGCGATGGTTTTAGGAAGAGAAGTAATCTCTGATAGAGTGGAAGATATTACTCCAATTATTTTACCTATGATAATAGCTAGTGTAGGTTTATTAGCAACAATAATTAGTATTTATACAGTTAATTTTAATAAAAAATCTACATATGATATTCAAAAAACATTAAATAAAACAAATTGGATTGCAGTAATATTAACTAGTTTAATGATATTTTTTGTCATTATATATTTAATACCTAGTAATTTACTAATGCGAAACTATCAATTTACTAATTTAGATATATACTATTCTATAATAGTTGGATTAATGGTTGGTATATTAATTACATATATTACTGAGTATTATACTGCAATTAACCATAGACCTGTTAAGTTTATTGTTAAACAATCCATAACAGGTCATGCTACAAATATAATTGGAGGTATTGCTATGGGGATGGAATCTACCGCTTTATCTGTATTTGTTTTATCAGGAGGTATATATATTTCTTATTATTTTGCAGGATTATATGGTGTTGGAATAGCATCTTCGGGTATGATGGCTACTACTGCTATACAACTAACTATTGATGCTTTTGGTCCTATTGCAGATAATGCAGGAGGAATTGCGCAAATGAATAACTTGGATTCTAAAGTAAGATATAGAACAGATATATTAGATTCAGTAGGAAATACTACCGCTGCTAGTGGTAAAGGATTTGCTTTAGCTTCAGCAGGTCTTACTTCCTTAGCCTTGTTTGCTGCTTTTGTTGATATGTCGGGTATAAATAGTATTGATATATATAAAACTGATGTATTTATTTTTTTACTTATTGGTTGTATGATTCCATTTTTATTTTCATCTATGTGTATATCAGCAGTTGGAAATTCGGCTATGAAAATGGTTGAAGAAGTTAGAAAACAACTTTCATCTATTAAACTAGATGCAAATATAAAACCAGATTATAATAAATGTATTGAAATAGCTGCTTATTCATCTTTAAAAAACATGATGTTGCCTGGATGTATGGCTCTCATTACACCTATCATTGTAGGATTTACAATGGGTGCAGAATCTTTAGGTAGTTTAATTGCAGGAATTACAATGTCTGGTATATTATTAGGATTTTTTCAATCTAATTCTGGTGGGGCTTGGGATAATGCAAAAAAATCTTTTGAAAAAGGAATATCAATAAATGATAAGCAATATTTTAAAGGATCATATGCTCATAAATCTTCTATTACTGGTGATACTGTAGGAGATCCTTTTAAAGATACTTCAGGACCATCAATGAATATACTTATCAAAATTACAGCTATTGTATCTTTAATAATTGCCTATCATATAAAACGGTAGTGGATAATTTTATTTTTTTATTATTTATCATTTTTGTCAATTTTATTGGATGCTTTTTTAAACTCTCTTACACCTTCACCTAAGCCCCTCATTAATTCAGGTATTTTTTTACCTCCAAATAATAATAAAACTGCCATTGATATTAATAATATTTCTTGAGTTCCTATCATAATATTCTTGTTATATAAGAAAGTAATGATAATAAAAAATTTATTTATATCAAAATACAAACCATTGCATTGGATTAATTATTTCATATTCTTTCATTATGATTAATTTTATAACTCTAATTTTATGTGAATATTTTTTAATTATGCCAATTTTTTGTTTATTTTTTACAAATTCTCCTTTTTTTAAATATAATTTTTCAATATTAGCATATATGGAAGTATATGCACCATGTTTTATAATAATAATTATATCATTGTTCTTGATATATATAATATCATATACATATCCATCAAATATTGACATAACTTCTAATTCTTTATATGTTGCAATATCAATGCCTGGATTATCAAATAATACATTATTTAATAAATAGTGTTTATTTTGACCAAAAGCATTAATAACAAATCCATCATTTACAGGCCAAGATATATTGTTTTCTGAACAATTAACAATATAATTAGTAGTTAAACTAAAATAACATATCAAAATAATCAATAAATATTTCATTATATATCAATCAAATATTATTTTTTTTATAAATTGTTTTTCTTTTCTATATACATAGAATGTATATAGAAGTAGAAATACATTTCCTATAAATATATTGAAATTAAATATATACCCAATTATAAATGTTATCAATAAAGCAATTGTTAAATAATAAATATTTGATTTTAAATCATATGGAATATTATATATAGTTTTACCCATAAAATATGACACTAATGTCATTATAAAATATGTTATCAACGAAGAACATGCGGCTCCATAATAACTATAAATAGGAATTAAAAAAAAATTAAGTATCAATGTTATAAATGTTCCTATTATAGAAATATAAAATCCGTATTTGGTACTATCAGATAATTTATACCATATTGAAATGTTAGAATATAATCCTAAAAATATATAGCTAAGTAGTAATATAGGTACTATTGACAACCCATCCCAATATCTTATATCTATTAAATATCTTAATAAAGACAAATTTGCTATTATTGCTATATAAATAGAACATGTTATTATAACAAAATATTTCATAACTATACTATATACTTCTTTTGAATTATTAAATTTTAAA